>NZ_JAMPKJ010000007.1 GCF_039962115.1 Funiculus sociatus GB2-C1
GTTCGCGGGTATCCTTCCGTTGTTGCAGTCATTGTTGCAATAAAAAAACACCCAATTGAGGCAACACCAGTTCCTGAGTCTGCTGGCGAATGGTTTGCTCAATCCCTTCCAATGTTTGCAACTGCTCGGCAGGGGTATTGCGATAGAGAATCTGAGCAATGGTATCAATGCTCTGTTGCAGTTGTGCTTGCTCTTCTGGAGTCATCAGATCCTTGGGAGGTAGACTTCTTTCCTAGCCTAATTTTTCTCTCAAGAAGGTGACACGCACCCCATCCAGTCCACCTTGGTAGGGACATGGCATTGCCATGTCCCTACAGATGTATCGCACCTAACCCTTGAATTGTTGTTATATAAACTCCCCCCTTTCCTCCTCCGGTCGCGCCTAGGTGGGAGGTTTAAAAGATAACTTTCATAGCTCAAATAGGATTGTTATAGCTATATGGATTTGTGCAGGAAAATCCCCATTAAAAAAACAAAAGGCAAAGAATTCTTTGCCTTTTGTATGAGAGTCTTTTTTAAGACTTAATAACGAAAATGCTTTTTACGTCTTCTGGCGATCGCTTTGCGCTTGCGTTTTTCCAGGGGAGTCTCAAAGTGACGCTGGCGTTTTATATCTGGAAAAATTCCAGCTTTAGAGACTTGACGCTTAAATCGGCGCAGGGCTGACTCAATGTTTTCATTTTCGCCTACAACTACTTGGGTCATCCTGTCTTCTCCTAAAATTGGCTTAATTGCTGGATAGTAAGGAGCAATAAGCTTTTAATATCCAGCAATTATGAGTAAATTGATTGCCTTAGCGGAATAGCTTTATTAGCGTCGGTAGCCGCCGCCGCCGCCGCCGCCGCCTCTGCTGTTGCCGCCCCAGCCACCGCCGCCAGAACGACCACCACCACCGCCACCACCTTTATTATCCTCGCGGGGCTTGGCTTTGTTTACTTTCAGATCCCGTCCCATCCACTCAGCTCCATCAAGAGCCTCAATAGCAGCGTTCTCTTCAGCTTCGGTTGACATTTCTACAAAACCAAAACCACGCATCCGACCAGTTTCACGGTCGGTTGGTAGCTGAACCCGTTTAACAGTGCCGTACTCAGCAAATACGTTGCTGAGGTCTTCTTGCGTAACTTGGTAGGATAAGTTGCCTACATAGATAGACATTGGATATCTCCAGAATCAGATGTGTAGAAAGTTAATCCGGAGAAACGCCTGTCAATAGAAATAACAAACATACAGCCGAATTTAAGTCTTCTGGAAAATTTTAGCACAAAATTTCGTTCATAGACACGGGCATAACTCTGAGTTTTTAGCAAAGTTCATAACTTTTTATATTTGCTGGGATACCAATAAAGGAGCGGCTTGCAGTAATGTCTGAGTATAGGGGTGCTGGGGGTTAGTAAAAATGTCTTCGGTGGAACCAAGTTCGACAATGCAACCGCTATTCATAACGGCGATGCGATCGCACAAAAATCTTGCTACTGAGAGGTCGTGAGTGATAAATAAATACGTGAGATCGAAGTCGCGCTTTAACTCCAACATTAGGGCAAGCACCTGCGACTGAACGCTGGCATCCAGCATACTCACAGGCTCATCACAAATTAGCAGTTTCGGGCGGGTAATCAAAGCACGAGCGATCGCTACCCGTTGCTGCTGTCCGCCAGACAAATCAGATGGATAACGCTGATAATACTCAGTTGTAGGAGTCAACCCCACCCTCTCAAGCATCTGCATCACCTGCGCTTTTGCCTCATCACGGGTAGCCAGCTTGTGGATAAACAGGGGATCGGCAATACTTTGCCCCACCGTCATCAACGGATTCAAGCAAGCATGGGGGTCTTGAAATACCATTTGCATTTCCCGCCGCGTTGCCCTTACACTTTCTTGAGACATCTGGGTTAAATTTTTCCCCAAAAACTCAACTTTTCCCCCAGTAGGGCGAATTAGCTGCAAAATAGTCCGGGACAAGGTACTTTTACCGCATCCAGATTCCCCCACCAAGCCGAGAATTTCCCCAGGATAAAGCGCTAAGTTGATCCCATCCACCGCTTTAATAACCGGGACTTCCTTAGAAAACATTTGGGTAAAAAAATTGCTTTCTAAAGTGTAGTGCTGCTGCAAATCTGTCAGTTGCAAAATGGGGACTTGGGACTGGGGATTGGGAACTGGGGATTGGGGGGAAAAGGCTTTTTCTCCCAAGTCTCCTACAGTCCCACTCTCTCCCTCTTTTGCCCTGAGGTGCAGAGCTGCGGCTAGGAGCGATCGCGTATATTCATGTTGTGGTCTGCTAAAAATAGACTTGGCGGCACCAGTTTCCACCATTTTGCCACCATACATTACGGCAATGCGATCGCAATATTCGCCCACCATTGCCAAATCGTGAGAAATCAGCAATAACGCCATTTCCCGTTCGTTGCACAGGCGCGTCAGTTCCTGTAAAATTTGCGCTGCTACAGTGACATCTAAGCTGGTCGTGGGTTCGTCTGCCACAATTAACTTAGGATTGAGGAGCAAAGCCAGCGCGATCGCTACCCGTTGCCGCATTCCGCCGCTAAACTCATGGGGATACTGCGACCATCGGCTGGCTGGTATCTTCACCGCCTCTAAAGTAGACAGCGCCTTTTCCTTCGCCTGTCGCTGCGACAGTTGCGGTTGATGCGCTTTGAGAGTTTCTACACAGTGTTTCCCAATCGTCATCAGGGGATCAAGGCGCGTCATCGGATCTTGAAATATCAGCGCCACCGCTTCCCCTCGAAACCGCCGCAACTGAGGTGGAGTTAGATCAAAAACCGACTGTCCAGCAAACGTCACCCGTCCCTCAATCCGAGTCGAGGCTGGTAACAAGCGCATTGCAGCTCGTCCCAGCGTTGATTTACCGCAACCCGATTCTCCCACCAAACCGAGTCTTTCTCCTGGTTCCAGGGTGAAAGAAACATCATCCACAGCCCAACTAGGCATTGAATCAGATCGGCGGCTGGGATAGGCGACTCGCAAATTTTCTACACAAAACAGGGATTCACTCATTGGAAGGGGGGATGGGGGCTGGGGACTGGGGACTGGGGGCTGGGGACTGGGGGCTGGGGACTGGGAGAAAAATCTTCAATGGTTCCCAATCCCAATTCCCCAATCCCCAATTCCCAATTCCCATTATTTACTAACTCCTACTTGCCGCATTAGATAGGCTACACCAAAATCTCCGTTAGGATGTTTTGCTAGAGCTTCAGCTAGTTCAAAGATTTGCGATGCCAAGTCCGGGCCTAGTTTTTCGATTGTGGCTTCACGTTCTTTATCAACCTGCTGCCGTTCCCGCACCCGCGTTTGCCATTCGCTGGAAAATAGCTGCTCAATTGTAGTATGCAGCCCTAGTTTAGATAGCACATCCCACTCACCCTTGTCGCACCAAATCCCGGAACAATTTAAACAGCGTTCCAGATAAAACGCTGTCTTCAGATTCACCTTAGCGCGGGAAAGATAGCGACTGCACTCCGGACACAGCGCCGCTTTCATATCGTAGGGAGACTGCACAAAATTCACATCCAGCGTTTGCCAGAGCAATTCAGGATCTACGGGTGTCACTTGCGATTGCTTACTCTGCCATGCCTCATATTCTACAGAGGGAATCCAGGTTCCCTTGCATTCGTGGCACTGCTTTACAGGTAAATTTCCCTCCAGCGTACCGTCGAGTAGTTGTACATTCTTACATTTGGGACAGTTCACCAGTTCTTTTCCCCTCCCAGTTCAATTTTTTTATTAATTTACTGGTTTGTGGTGACATCTGGCACTTCCACAAGGCAGCTATTTTTCTTGTCCCATCGAAAAAAAACTGCTATTCGCTTTTTGCTTGCAGTAGTGCTTCGCAGTAGCTTATCAGAGTAGAGATGCGATCGCTCATCGCATTTTTCCTCTTAAGGACAGTTGCTGAGTTGCCAGAAGCCTGCAAAAACATCGCATCCATCTCTAGAAGTCGTTGCGATCGCACTATTTCTGTCTGGAAAGACTGCCACCGAGGAAACGTTTCTGACGTTAAATCATCACCGCTGAAAATAGCGACATTTTGGGCATAAACTTGTTTTAAGGCTTGAAATCTCTCATTTACCAGTTTTGGCTCTTGATTATCAGCCCTCACTGCTTGCAGCAGCAGCTCTAAAGCTATTGCAAATTTCTCATAGCCTTGGCGGTAAGATTGGGGCAACATTGTCACTTAGTTCCGCTAGAATCAATGTAAAGAATTTTGTCTATTCCTGAAAGGCGAGTGGTGAACATCAGGTAACTGGTGTAGGCTTGTGACCTTCAAGCAAGTTTGATATCGGCGCAAGAGTAATAAGCAAAAAGCGTAGAAGTGGTTACAAAATGCGATCGCTTCCTCCGGCTTTCCCATAGCATCTCTCTTGTTCTGACAATATTCTTACCATCGAGCCTTGCTGAATAAAAATCCAAAATTCCAATATACTAGGGACTTTTCAACGCAGCCCCTAGCATTTTTGCCACCCATCCGCTACTGACTGGCTATTTTTACTCTTTATGATGCTTGACAGTATGAACACCAAAACTCAGACTCCTACTACCATTAACTGTGTTATTCCTGACTGGCTACAGGAATGTTTGCTATCCGGGCAGAACGATAGTCAAAAAAACACCTCATTGGCAACCTCGGAAGGTGCGGGTAGCAAACCCTCTCCTACATTAGCCGATGCAGATTTGATTTGTCGCGCATTTGAAT
This sequence comes from Funiculus sociatus GB2-C1, assembly GCF_039962115.1. Taxonomy (NCBI): domain Bacteria; kingdom Bacillati; phylum Cyanobacteriota; class Cyanophyceae; order Coleofasciculales; family Coleofasciculaceae; genus Funiculus; species Funiculus sociatus. The sequence continues at coordinate 4,712 of NZ_JAMPKJ010000007.1, forward strand.
TTGCTTATTCCCTGCACGAAGGACAGACTCGCAAATCTGGAGAACCCTACATTTGCCACCCCGTGGCCGTTGCCGGACTTTTGCGCGACCTTGGCGGTGGCAGTGCTATGATTGCTGCCGGCTTCCTGCACGATGTAGTCGAAGATACAGAAATTACAATCGAAGAAATAGAACAGCGCTTTGGCGCAGAAGTGAGTCATCTGGTAGAAGGTGTTACCAAGCTTTCTAAATTTTCCGAAACCTTCTCCAGCAAGACAGAACGCCAAGCCGAGAACTTCCGCCGAATGTTTCTGGCAATGGCGCAGGACATTCGAGTAATTGTAGTCAAACTAGCAGACCGACTGCACAATATGCGGACGCTAGAACACCTACCGGATCATAAACGGCGGCGAATTGCCTTAGAAACGCGAGAAATCTTTGCACCCCTGGCAAATCGCCTCGGTATCGGGCGCTTTAAGTGGGAACTGGAAGATTTAACTTTCAAGTATCTCGAACCCGAAGCTTACCGCCAAATGCAAGATTTAGTGGCGGAGAAACGGGTAGACAGAGAAATCAGATTGGCAAACGTTGTAGAAATTCTGCGTCAGGGACTCGCCTCCTCTGGAATCAACTACTTTGATATCAGCGGACGACCCAAGCATCTCTATGGAATTTATCAGAAGATGCGGCGGCAGCAGAAAGAATTTCATGAAATTTACGACTTAGCAGCAATTCGGTTAATTGTCGAGACGAATGAAGAATGCTATCGGGCTTTGGCAGTAATTCACGATGCCTTTCGACCGATTCCCGGTCGGTTTAAAGACTACATTGGTTTACCCAAGCCGAACCGCTACCAGTCACTGCATACGGTTGTTGTGGGAATAACAGGTCGTCCCCTAGAGGTGCAAATCCGTACTTTGGAAATGCACCATGTGGCAGAGTATGGAATTGCAGCCCACTGGAAATATAAGGAAACGGGGAGTTCTAGCCGGACTAAGATGACGGCGGTAGATGAGAAGTTCACCTGGTTGCGGCAGCTGCTGGAATGGCAAAGCGACCTGAAAGATGCCCAGGAATACCTGGAAAACGTTAAAGATAATTTATTTGATGACGATGTTTATGTGTTTACACCCCAAGGCGATGTAGTCCCTTTGACTGGTGGCAGCACTCCGGTTGATTTTGCTTACCGAATTCACACAGAAGTTGGAAATCGCTGCACTGGTGCGCGGGTAAATGGGCGGATGGTGACGCTAGACACGCCGCTGAAGAATGGGGATATTGTGGAGATTATCACCCAGAAAAACAGCCGTCCTAGTTTGGATTGGCTGAAGTTTGTGATGACAACCGGGGCAAAAAACCGGATTCGGCAATGGTATAAGCGATCGCATCGCGACGAAAACATCGCCCGCGGTCGGGAACTGCTAGAAAAAGAAATGGGTAAAAGTGGCTTTGAAGCATTGCTGAAATCTACACCAATGCAAGCAGTAGCTGAGCGATGTAACTACCACAGCGTCGATGATTTACTTGCTGCTTTGGGTTACGGCGAAGTCACCCTGAGTTTGGTGGTAAATCGCATCCGCGAAGCCGTCAAAGCAACTCAGCCGCAATTGGCTGCCCCGGTAGAAATGCGGGATCTCGCATCTGTACAAATGCCGACACCGACACGCTCTGTTCCTACTAATACCAATAAATCCCCGATCGCTGGCGTAGAAGGATTACTTTATCACCGCGCTGGGTGCTGCGGGCCCCTGCCTGGTGAAGCGATTATCGGTGTAGTTACACGCGATCGCGGCATTTCCATTCATCGACAAGGGTGCAACAATGTGGTTAACGTAGCGGGCGATCGCGTAGTCCCGGTCAGCTGGAACCCCATAAACACAGCAGCAGGTCGTCCCGAAACATACTCTGTCAACATTCAAATAGAAGTGCTTGACCGCGTGGGAATATTTAACGATATCCTGTCGCGTTTGAGCGATGACCACATTAATGTACGCGGTGCAACAGTGAAAACATCTGAAGGACGACCAGCAGTAATCGACCTGTGCATCGATGTTCGCGACTGCGACCAACTTGAGCGCTGCTTTACCCAAATTCGCCAAATCAGCGATGTTCTCAATATGCGTCGCCTGGGACAGGGATGTGATTAGTCAGTTGTCAGTTGTCAATGACTGATGACTAACAAATTGAATATCTGCGTCCCGCCTGCTTGATCATAGCAGGCGGGGCAGCAGCCCTATGGTAAATCAAGAACTGCCCATCCCCTTAATAAATAATGACTAAGGGCTGATGACTAACAACTAATAACTAATGACTAATGGCTAATAACTAAGAACTAAAAACTAAGATTATGAACCGTTCTGCCTGTCTCATCTTTAATCCAGTTGCAGGTCAAAGCGACCCTGACCGAGATTTGGCACAAATCCGAGCGCTTTTAGATCCAGAAATTGACCTGGATATATATCTGACGACACCAGACATTGATGCGACTCGACTGGCAAAAGAAGCCATTGAAAGAGGTGCTAGTAGCATCATTGCTTCCGGGGGTGACGGCACCCTCTCAGCCACCGCCGGAGCCTTAGTGGGAACCAATATTCCGCTGGGTATCATTTCGCGGGGTACTGCCAACGCCTTTGCCTCTGCAATGGGAATTCCCGACACCATAGATGCCGCCTGCGAAACGATTTTGGGAGGGACAACCAGGGTAGTAGATGCCGCCTACTGTAACGGCAAACCAATGGTTTTACTAGCTGGGATTGGTTTCGAGGCGGAAATGGTGGAACGGGCGGATAGGGAAACTAAAAATCGCCTCGGTATATTAGCTTATATCTTGGCCGGATTCCAACAGCTGCGGGATTTCGACAGGTTTGAAGTTGAGATTGAGACAGAAGACAAAATCATTAAACTTGCGGCGGCGGCGGTGACAGTTGCCAACGCCGCACCACCCACATCAGTTTTGGCGCAAGGGCCAGCTGGTCTAATTGTGGATGATGGGTTGCTAGATTTAACAGTAGTAGCACCAGTAAACAGGGCGGGAGCGATCGCAGCTTCCTATCACTTACTCCAAACCGCCTTAAGTGGTAATGCCGCCGAGAGAGAAGACATCGGTTATCTACGCGCTAGACGAATTCAAGTACGAACCGATCCCCCCCAGAAAGTCGTTCTGGATGGGGAAATCATTGGCACAACTCCCGTTGACATTGAGTGCGTTCCCGGCGGCTTAACCCTCCTGGTGCCTCAAGTTGAAGAAGCCCAACAAAAAGAAAAACTCGAAGGCTTACCCAATCTCACAATTGAGCCTAAGCAGAACTCAATCCTGTCTGAGGAAGTTTGACAGGAGAAATAAAGAGCTGATCGACGTGAATGAAATTTAACCCCCCTGTTTGGGAATCATAGATTGTAAGACCTCTTCCTAGGGAAGAGGTCTTACATTGAGTAGGGGCGATTTTGACTGGTGTATCTACTGGGTTTTGCACAAAAATCAATCAAATTATCAAATCCGTTCTCCTGACGCATTTCCGTAAGGTTATACAGACGCCGTGTTGGGGTAGCCTTTCGGCAAGAACCTCAAAGGAAAATTTCCCAGCGATCTTTCAGCTCTAGTTGATCTTTGTATTATGAAAGTCCTCCATCCTCTCCTAAAACACTTGACTAACAACTGTTTGCGGTTTCTGCATCAGTTGTCATCATTTAAAAGCTCAAATAAAAGCTCAAAAAAAGTCAAGTCTAGGGACAAGAGGCAGGATTCTTCCCCTCAAGGGCCACAACCGTCGCCTAAGAATTGGGCAGCACCTAGCCGTCCTAGCAATGAGGCGGCTAGGCTCCAGGCACTACATCGCTATCAAATTCTCGATACTGCTGCCGAAGCTGCCTACGACGACCTGACGGCACTGGCTTCTTATATCTGCGGCACTCCCATTGCTTTAATCAGCCTTGTGGATGCAAATCGGCAATGGTTCAAGTCAAAAGTCGGCATAGAAGCAACCGAAACACCCAGGGAAGTGGCATTCTGCGCCCATGCCATTCTCTCGCCCGATGAACCGCTGATCGTACCCAATGCCCTAGAAGATGAACGTTTTGCCGGGAATCCGCTGGTAGTGTCAGCTCCCAGTATCCAGTTTTATGCGGGAGTTCCCTTAGTGACACCGGATGGCTTTCCCGTTGGCACCTTATGCGCGCTAGACACGATTCCACGAAATTTAACAAACGAGCAGATTCAGGCGTTGCAAGCCTTGGGGCGGCAAGCGATCGCGCAGATGGAGCTTAGAGTTAATATTGCTAAGTTAGAACGCTCAGATAGCAGGCGGAAGCGGGCTGTGCAGATGCTGCACAAAAGCAATAAAAACTATCGCTCCGTCATTGACAATATTAAAGAAGTAATTTTTCAGACAGATGCAGCCGGATTATTGACATTTCTCAATCCCGCCTGGACAGAAATCACTGGATTTTCTATTGCCGAAAGTATCGGCACTGAGTTTTACAAATATATTCATCCCGACGATTGTGAAGACACTATAGATAAATTTCAACTATTAATTGAAGGCAAAAAAGATTATTGTCGCCATGAAATTAGATATTTAACTAAAGACGGTGGCTACCGTTGGATAGAAATTCACGCCCGCTTGACCATCGCTAATGGAACAATTATCGGCACCTCTGGCACCCTCAGAGATATAAACGATCGCTTCGACGCCCTAGAGCAGGCAAAAGAAAGCGATCGCGTGTTGCGTCAGGTAATTGACTTGGTGCCTCATTGCATTTTCGCCAAAGACCAGAATGGCAATTACATTATGGCCAATAAAGCGATCGCAGAGGTATTGGGTACAACAGTTGAGGAAATGTTGTACAAAAACGAAATTGACTTTGTGCCATTACCGGAAGATGCCCGTCGGTACCTAGAAGCTGATTTGGAAGTCATAAATAGTGGAAAACTCCAAATCATTCCCGAAGAAACGCTCACCGATCACCAGGGCAATGTGCGGATTATGCAATCTATTAAAATTCCCTTCAACCCTGCTGGCTCAGAAACTCCAGCAGTATTGGGTGTAGCGATAGACATCACTCTCGCTAAACTTGCACAGCGGAAGCTACAAGAGACAACCAGGTTGCAACGGGCAATTTTGGATAGTGCCAACTACACAATCATTTCCACCACACCAGACGGCACAATCTGCACCTTTAATGCCGCCGCCGAGAGATGCTTAGGATACGCAGCTTCAGAAGTAATTGGGAAAACCACGCCTGCCATATTTCATGACATAGACGAAGTAGTGCAGCGTGCCGCAGAACTATCGCAAGAACTGGGAGTCACCATTGAACCGGGTTTTGAAGTATTTGTAACCCGCGCTCGTCAGGGAGAGCTATATGAGCGCGAATGGACTTACATTCGTAAAGACAACAGCCGCTTCCCAGTGCTGCTATCAGTGACAGCTTTGCGCGACGAACAAGGTGCTGTAACCGGGTTTCTGGGAATTGGCAGCGATATCACTAGCGCAAAGCTGGCACAAGAAGCACTGCGTCAGCGGGAAGAACTCGTGCGCCTGTTCGTGAACAACACACCAGCAGCCGTTGCCATGCTTGATTGCGATATGCGTTACATAATCACCAGTCGCCAATGGCTGATAGATTACAATCTAGGCGACCAAAACATCATCGGTCGCTCTCACTACGAGGTATTCCCCGAAATTCCTGACCGCTGGAAAAAAATTCATCAGCGCACTCTTGCTGGTTCAGTCCAGAAGTGCGAGGAAGACGTATTCCTGGGTGCTGACGGCAGAATAGACTGGATGAGGTGGGAGATACATCCTTGGCGTAAGACTGGGGGTGAGATTGGTGGCATCATCATGTTCACCGAGATAATCAACGAGCGAAAAGCTGCAAAGGAAGAACTGCGACAGAGCGAGGCAGCAATTCGGCTACTTTATGAAGTAACTGCTGCCCAAAACCTCAACTTTGACCAACGCATCCAACAGCTGCTGAATATGGGATGCTGGCGATTTGGTTTAGAAATTGGGATTTTAACGGAACTTGAAAGCGTGGCTTTTGGTGGTGGCGAGAAACGCTTGATAGTTCGAGGAATCGAAACACAGGACAATTGCCTGCAAAAAGGAGATATTTTTGAAGTAGAGCAGACCTATTGCCACACGGCGCTGCAAGCAACCGAACCAATTAGCTTTGAGTCCAAGAGCGATTCCCAATGGTGCAATCATTCTGTCTACAAGACAGTGAAAATAGAAGCTTATATGGGAGTCCGAGTGATGGTGGACGGCGAGATCTACGGCACTCTCAGCTTCGCCAGTTCCAAGGCGCGAAGTCAAAAATTTAAAGCTGTAGACAAAGAGCTTTTGAAACTAATGGCGCAGTGGGTGGGTAGCCAAATTGAGCATCAAAAAGCCCACAACGCCCTGAATCGGCAAGTTTCCAGAGCCTTGCTGCTCAAAAGCATTACCCAAGAGATTCGCGCCAAGCTGGATACCCTGGAAATTTTCCAAACCACAGCTACCCAAATTGGCCAAACCTTTGCGGTCAATCGTTGCGTCATTCACTCATATGTTCTCACGCCCACGGAACGGAAAATTCCATTTATGGCTGAGTATTTAGAGCCTGGGTATGAATCGATTTTGGGTATAGAAGTGCCAATTATCGGCAATCCTCATGCTGAAAAGATGATGGCTCAAGATAAGGCCGTTGTCTCTTCAAACGTCTACATCGATCCTTTGCTAGACGCAGCATCTTCCATATGCCAACAAATCAACCTCAAATCCATGTTGGCGATTCGCACCTCCTATCAAGGAGAACCAAACGGTGTCATAGGCTTACATCAGTGTGACGACTTCCGCCAGTGGACAGATGATGAAATCGAATTATTAGAAGCCGTAGCAGATCAAGTAGGCATCGCCTTGGCGCAAGCCCGACTTTTAGAGCAAGAAACGCGCCAACGCGAACAATTAACCACACAAAATTTTGCCTTAGAAAAAGCAAAACGAGAGGCGGAAGCCGCCAGCCGCGCCAAAGGTGAATTCTTAGCGACAATGAGCCACGAAATCCGCACCCCCATGAATGCGGTGATTGGGATGACTGGCTTGTTGCTTGACACGGAACTTTCCCCTACTCAGCGAGACTTTTCTGAAACCATTCGCAGCAGTGGGGATGCTTTACTTTGCATCATTAACGATATTCTCGACTTTTCTAAAATCGAGTCTGGCAAGTTGGATCTGGAAGAACAGCCTTTTAATTTGCGCTGCTGTATAGAAGAATCCCTAGACTTGCTAGCACACAAAGCGGCAGAAAAAAACCTGGAATTAGCGTACCTGATAGACCCTTCTGTGCCAATCGCGATCGCAGGCGATGTCACTCGGTTACGCCAAATCTTAGTAAATTTGCTCAGCAACGCTGTCAAATTCACCCAAGCGGGGGAAGTCGTTGTTGAAGTTACTGCATTGGGGACTGAGGATAATTCTTCCCCATCCCCTATTTATGAAATCCAATTTGCCGTCAGAGATACTGGCATTGGCATTCCTAAAGAACGGATGGATCGGCTGTTTAAAGCCTTCAGCCAGGTTGATTCTTCTACCAGTCGCCAATATGGAGGAACTGGTCTTGGTCTTGCCATCAGTCATCGGTTGAGCGAATTGATGGGCGGTAAAATGTGGGTTGTTAGTAAAGCTGCTTCTGGAGAAATCAGTATTGCCGGAAATTCGCCTGAGGGCTGGGGGCTGGGGACTGGGGGCTGGAGACTGGGGACTGGGGAACAAGGGAAGGAAGTCCCAATTCCCAATTCCCAATCCCCAATTCCCAATTCCCAATTCCCAATCCCCAATTCGCTAGGTTCTACCTTTTATTTCACCCTGCTAGCACCATCTGTTCCCAATCCCTCGCCTGTTGACTACCTAAATCCGCACAAGATGATGGCTGAGAAAAAGCTGCTGATTGTGGATGACAACGCTACAAACAGGCAAATTTTGACATTGCAGGCGACTTCGTGGGGAATGATTCCTCGTGCTGCTACTTCTGGGGAAGAAGCACTGCGTTGGCTTGCTAGTGGGGAAGTGTTCGACATCGCCATTCTGGATATGCAAATGCCGCATATGGATGGTCTGAGTTTAGCAACAGAAATTCGTACTCTGGCTAGAGGCAAGCATTTGCCCCTGGTGATGTTGACTTCTATTAGCAAAGGAGATGTGCCTATTGAGAAGTGCGAAGTGAATTTTGCGGCTTTCCTGAATAAACCAATTAAACAGTCTCAGCTCTACAATGTTTTGAGCGATATCCTAGGCGACTTGCCCCCTTCACCATATTCCCACTCTTCACAAGTGCCAATTGATCCCATGCACGAACGGTTGCCGTTACGAATTCTGTTAGCGGAAGACAATGTTGTGAACCAGAAGGTGGCACTGCATATGTTGCAACATCTGGGGTATCGAGCTGATATTGCTAGCAACGGTCTGGAAGTGCTGCAAGCTGTGCAACGCCAGCCTTATGATGTGATTCTGATGGATGTCCAGATGCCAGAGATGGACGGCTTGATGGCAACTCGTCACATCTGTCAGGAATTGTCTTATGAAGAACGTCCCTGGATTATTGCGATGACTGCGAATGCTATGCAGAGCGATCGCGATGAATGCTTAAATGCGGGGATGGACAATTATATTAGCAAGCCGATTCATAGATCGGCGCTGGTTGAGGCACTAGAGCTTTGTAGACCGCTTCCCAGGCAAGCCGCCGACGCAACCGAGGTTTTTATTGACAAGCCAGCAATTGACCATTCAAAACTACAAGCGTTGTCTGATATGTTTGGCGACGATGCTGCATCCGTTATGGTGGAGGTGATTGATAGTTATCTGGAAGATGCCCCGAAACTGTTGCAATCAATGCGAAATTCCGCTGATGCCCTGGATACGCTGGCGCTGGGACACGCGGCTCACACCCTGAAGTCAACCAGTGCAACCCTGGGTGCGATCGCTCTATCTGAACTTTGTAAGGAAGTAGAAGCGATCGCTAAAAACGGTCAATTCAATCCAGCCGCACTAGCGCTTATATCCCAGATAGAAGCTGAGTATGAACGTGTTAAAACGGGGTTGCAAGAAGAACGAGCGCGGCATCAAGAATGAACGAGCTTTCTGTTGTCAAATCGGTTGTCCTTGTGGTGGACGATGACAGAATCATCCGCTGTCTGCTGCGACGAGCAATGGAGAAAGAAGGATACAAAGTCGTTGAGGCTGAGAATGGCGAGGAGTGCTTAGCTGCTTTCCAAAGCCTCGCACCGCATATTGTCTTGCTGGATGCCATTATGCCAGTGATGGATGGTTTCACTTGCTGCACACAATTGCAAGCGCTCCCCGGAGGCAATCGCACTCCTGTATTGATGATTACAGGTCTTGAGGACAAACAGTCCGTTGACCGAGCCTTTGAGGTGGGAGCCACTGATTTCGTCACTAAACCGATCCACTGGCCTGTACTGCGCCAGCGCGTGCGCCGTCTGTTGCAAACTTCTTTTCTCTTCAAACAGCTGGAGGCGGCAAACCAGAAGTTAGAGCGCCTTGCTAGCCTCGATGGTCTGACTCAATTGGCAAACCGACGACGGTTTGATGAATATCTCGATCAACAGTGGCGGCATATGGCACGGGAAAAATTGCCCCTATCTCTGATCCTGTGCGATATTGACTTTTTTAAGCCTTACAATGATACTTACGGTCATCAGGGTGGAGACTTGTGTCTACAAAATGTTGCCGCTGCCTTGGGTCTAGCCGTAAAGAGGTCAACAGATTTAGTGGCACGATACGGCGGCGAAGAATTTGCGGCGATCTTGCCCAACACTAAGATTTTTGGTGCGCTACACATAGCAGAAACAATCCGAGAGCAAGTCAAGGCTTTAGGAATTGCTCATGCCAAGTCTACAGTTAGTTCGTGTGTCACGCTCAGTTTGGGCATCGCTTGCATAATTCCTATGCCTAATGTCTCATCGGCTACTCTGCTAAAGGCAGCTGACGAGGCATTGTATCAGGCGAAAGCACGCGGACGCGATCGCTGGTGCGTTTCAGATGAAGCGGCGACGAAAGCGATCACTGTAGGCGACTCGATACATTTAGGTTAAGGTTACATCACAACGTTAACCGAGATGTATTGATTGGTAATTTTCAATTCTCTGGCCCGCAATGGTTGCGGTTATGGGCAACTGCATTCATCCACAACAGCCGCAATAGATAGATTACCACGTTCCGTAATGCGAGGTATGTTCGACTGAAAGAAAAACCGCTATAACAGCACAATGTCATATTGATTTAAACACACTTTAAAACACCCCGATCACACACCACTAGACAATGCCTTGCGATCGCTTATCTTTCAGGCATGAGATTTATCAAATTGAAATCCCCCCACTTACCTTCCAGCAACTATCCCTAAATCTAGAACGTCACCAGCTAAAACAAACGTTGCGTCAAAAATAGCGCAATTGGAGCAACATGGCACACCCCAAGAAAACACTATCTGTAACATTTCCTCCATCTACTTTAGACTGCGCTTATCATGGCAAAAAAACTTACTTTTTAGGGTGAATGGGAATCTTCACAGAGGTGTCAGATGAAGGATATCACTTCCGCCCACAAAGCAGAGGAACACTATGCCTTAGCAGTCACAGCTGGTCAGGTGGGACTCTGGAACTGGAATCTCCAGACTTGTGAAATGTATTTCAACCCCAGCTGGAAAGCGATGCTGGGTTATACGGATCGGGAAATCCCCAATCACCAAGCTGCTTGGCTGCGGCTGATATCTCCTGATGACCGGGAATGGGTGATGACTTCAGCGAATATCCATATAGAAGGGTTAACACCTCAATTTGAAATTGAACACCGGATGCTGCACAAAAATGGTAGTGTTCGGTGGTTTCTCTGTCGTGGGATGGCATTTCGAGACGAAACTGGCAAAGCCTATCGGATGGCGGGGTCAACTACTGATATTACTGAGCGTAAGCGGACAGAAGAAGCTCTCCAAGAAAGTGAGTATCGGTATTACACCCTAGCTAAAATGTCGCCTGTGGGAATATTCCACACAGATGCTGAAGGGAACTGCTTGTATGTCAATGAGCGCTGGCGCGAACTCACGGGACTGACGCTGGCTGAGGCACTAGGACAAGGCTGGATAAAAGCGATACACCCTGACGATCGCTCACGTCTGCTCGTTGAATGGCACCAAGCAATGGTAGGAAACTGCACCTTTGCCTACGAGTATCGATTTCGGCGTTCTGACGGAGTAGTAACCTGGGTTTTTGGTCAGGCGGTACCAGAAAAAGGGCAAGGGAATAGTATTGTCGGCTTTATTGGCACTATCACCGACATCACCGAGCGTAAAGCCACTGAGGAGGCGCTGCGGCTGCAATGTTTCCGGGAACGACTGATCGGATCAATGCTAGAGCGCATCCGTCAGTCTCTCGATCTGGGCGAGATTCTCAACACTACAGTAGCAGAAGTGCGGCAATTTCTGGAGTGCGATCGCGTTTTAGTCCACCGTTTTCAGCCAGACTGGACTGGTGTTATCACTGTGGAGTCACAAGACCCCAGATGGACTCCTATTCTGGGAACCTGCATCGCAGATCGTTGCTTTAGTGAAAACTACGTCCATCTTTATCAGCACGGTCGCGTCCAAGCAGTGACAGATATCTATACATCCGGACTCAGCCAGTGTCACATCAATTTGTTGGAGCGATTTCAGGTTAGAGCTAACTTAGTCGTTCCCATCCTACAAGAAAGGGTTCAAACCTTGGGAGATTCTAGTTGTTCTGAATCTTCACACTCCAAATTGTGGGGGTTGCTGATTGCTCATCAGTGTCGCGATTCCCGACAATGGCAACCTTGGGAAATGGATTTGCTTAAATCGCTTTCGGCGCAAGTGGGAATGGCAATTCAACAAGCGGAACTCTATCAACAATTGCAAGCCGCTAATCTTCAATTACAGCGCCTTGCTACTTTAGACGGTCTGACTCAGGTGGCAAACCGTCGCCGGTTTGATGAATACTTAGACCAAGAGTGGCGGCGGCTTAAACGCGATCGCTTTCCTCTGTCTCTGATCATGTGCGATATTGACTGTTTCAAAGCTTTCAATGATACCTACGGTCATCAAGCCGGAGATGCCTGTTTAATTGCAGTCGCTAACGCGATCGCCACTGCTCTCAAGCGACCTGCGGATTTAGTTGCTCGCTACGGTGGCGAAGAATTTGCGGCGATCTTGCCAAATACTACCGGAAGCGGTGCTTTTAAAGTTGCACAGACAATTCGGGCCGCCGTCCAAGCATTAAAGATTGTTCATGCCAGCTCCCTCGTTAGCGAGTATGTCACCCTCAGTTTGGGTGTCGCTTGTACGGTTCCCGATCGCGATACCTTACCGGAAACGCTGCTAAAGGCAGCTGATGAGGCTCTTTATCAGGCAAAAGCTTCCGGACGCGACGCAAGTGTATATGCGCGTTAGCATTTCTCTGCCTGCCTTCTATGCTGCTTTTCACATAATAATTGTAGGTTGATAGCGTTACCCAACAAACGCTTATATTGCGTTGGTCGTAACCTCAAGCACCACGCCTTAAGAGCGATCAAAACACAAAGGCGGCTCTCCCACCTAGGATAATCATTCAATTGCCGCCTTTCATTTTTACATAAACAGGCTGCAACCTCTTTTAAAATATCCTGTCTATATTATAACCTATTTTATCCCATTCATCGCTCTTGAATATCCATTTGTTGAAATGAATATTCCATCATTTGATACTTTGTATTTCCGGACGGTATGTGACAGTTTTCTAACAGTCCACCGTCATAGGCGGCTAATTTTAGCAAATGCTATGGCTGCCTAGCTTTTTGGCGAAAATATATCTTACTTTAGACATAAAGATGTAATGTATCAACCGTAAGCAAGAGATGGAAGGCTTGCCAGTAGGTACTTAAAGCAGTATACGGCTTAAAAAAATAACTTACTTTATGTAATAAAATTTCTTGTCAAATTTCTGGAACCTTTTGTTTTTTACAACGACATTGAGAATAACAAGGCAAATGTAAACCAGCCGAATTGATGGAAGTAATTATGAAACGCGCTCTCAAATCAGTTGCCAGAATTTCTGTATTATCAGCACTAGCGATCGCTCCAATTTTAGGCTCTAGTTTTGCCGCCTCTGCTAAGCCTACAGGAACAGATGCAAACTATGTAGGTGTAGGCGCTTCTGCTAACCCTTTTAATGGTGGACAAGACGGAGATGCTGCTGCTATCGGCGGTGTTATTCAAGGTCGCTACGCGGTTCCAAAGACGCCAGTTTCTGTTAGAGGTTCCGTGCAGTTCACAAATGAAACCAGCACCATTATCCCGACAATTACCTACGACCAGGCTATTACCAACAACGCCAACCTCTACGTCGGTCTTGGCTACGGCATCCATGAAGCGGAAGGCAAGCCATCCACCTTTGGTAACAAAAGCGCTCCCGTTGTGACAGCAGGTGTAGAAGCGGAAGTTGCCAAAGATATTGTCGTCTTCAGTGATGCCAAACTGGGAATCAAACCTTACCAAGATAGCTCTGCATCTTCTGTCAGCGTCAATGTGGGCGTAGGCTACGGTTTCTAGATCAACAGGCAAGCATCTAAAATCTAAAATCTTCTGAAAGTAGGACAGGCATCTTGCCTGTCTTTTTTTCTGTTTTCTGTTCCAGAGGACTTACTCAAAAACTCTCTCAAACTCTTATTCCTTTGTGTCCAAGACTTACGCACTTGCCGTGAACTAAAGTTCCGGCTCAAAGCCCAAACCCATTGAAATGGGTTGGTTTGAGGTTTTATGGTCAGTTTAAACTGACTTGGGCTTTGGGCTAGGAAATTGATTTCCTTCTAGTGCGTAAGTCCTAGTGTCTTTCGTGTCTAAGCGCTAACGGGCAGGCTCCGCCAACGCGGTTCATTTGCGTTACTGGGGTGTAAGTCCTGTTCTAGCCACCTGGGAACGCTTTACAGGAGGCTTTTGCGATTGCCAGCCGGAGACTGGAAACGAGAAATTTTTCTCATTCAATCCTCTCCTCCCCAGCTTTCTGTAACTATTATTAAAATTCAAGGTTTTTGGTGGCGATCGCAAGAGACTGAGAGTGGTGATAGTACCATAAAGATATACACCGAAATTCCGACCGATTTACTGGTGATATTAAACCTCTCAGCCGCATAGTTCCGATGGTAAAATCTCCGATTTCCCCAGTCCAAAAGCTTTCTAAAGTAGAAGGACTAAAAGAACGCAGTAACTATTTGCGTGAACCAGTGGCAAGTGAGCTGCTGGAAGACACCAACTGCTTCACAGAAAATGCTACTCAAATTCTCAAGTTTCACGGCTCATACCAGCAGGACAACCGGGATAACCGGGTTAAGGGTCAGGAGAAAGATTACCAGTTCATGCTGCGAACCCGCAATCCGGGGGGCTTCACACCACCAGAACTGTATCTGACCTTAGACCGCCTGGCCTCTGAATATGGTAATGGGACGCTACGCGCTACGACTCGCCAAGGCTTTCAGATGCATGGGATTTTGAAGAAAAATCTCAAAAGCGCGATCGCATCCATAATCAACAGCATGGGATCGACGTTGGGAGCCTGCGGTGACGTCAACCGCAACGTGATGGCACCACCAGCACCTTTTAAGAATCGCCCAGAATACGAGTATGCCTGGGAGTATGCCAATAATATAGCTGAGCTACTGACACCCCAGACTGGTGCTTATTACGAGATTTGGCTGGATGGCGAAAAAGCTATCAGTGCTGAAGAAAACCCAGAGGTAAAAGCGGCGCGTCAACGCAACGGCAACGGCACCATAATACACGGGAAAGAAGAACCGATTTATGGCGAGCATTATATGCCACGGAAGTTTAAGTGTGCCGTGACAGTACCGGGAGATAATTCGGTAGACTTGTACTCCCAGGATGTTAGCTTGGTGGTAATAACCAGCGCTTCTGGAGAGTTAGAAGGGTTTAACGTCTTTGCTGGCGGTGGTTTGGGACGCACTCACAACAAAGAAGAAACGTTTCCCCGGATGGCAGATCCAATTGGGTATGTAGAAAAAGATGATATCTACGACCTGATTAAGGCAATTGTCTCCACTCAAAGGGATTATGGCGATCGCGTCAACCGTCGTCATGCACGGATGAAATATCTGATTGAGGATTGGGGAGTCGAGAAATTCCGGGAAACTGTCGAAGGTTTCTTTGGGAAAAAACTGGCACCTTTTAAGGAATTACCGCCATTTAAATACGAAGATTACCTGGGATGGAACGAACAAGGCGATGGGAAGCTTTTCTTGGGAATTTCCATCGAAAATGGTCGGATTAAAGACGAAGGCGACTTTAAACTCTTGACAGCACTTCGGGAAATTCAGGAGAAATTTGCCTTACCGTTGCGCCTGACACCCAACCATAACCTGATTATTTACGAAATTGAACCAGAGCAGAAACAGGCAATTAGCCAGATTCTCCAAAATTGCGGAGTTGAGCTAGATGCAGATAAGATCGATCCATTAGTGCGGTATTCGATGGCTTGTCCAGCAATGCCTACTTGCGGTTTGGCAATCACCGAGTCGGAAAGGGCAATGCCTGGTATTCTAGATCGGTTGCGATCGCTACTGGAAAAAGTAGGATTGGCAAACGAAAAGATTATCGTGCGGATGACAGGTTGTCCGAATGGTTGTGCGCGTCCTTACTTAGCAGAGTTAGGCTTCGTTGGCAGTGCGCCTGAGTCTTATCAGCTTTGGCTGGGGGCTTCGCCGGACCAAACGCGGCTTTCCAGAGCATACATGGATCGGCTGCACATCAACGAGCTGGAAGGTGAGTTAGAGCCAATTTTTGTCTTCTTCAAGCAGTCGCGACAAACTGAGGAGAGTTTCGGAGATTTTTGCGATCGCGTTGGTTTTGATGCTATTCGCCAGTTTACTGTCGATTATGAATCTGAAGCTGTATCACCCCAGTCAGATGCTGGCTTAATTAATGAGGTGGTACTGCCAGAAGAATCTGAAATTCAAGTCTCCGCTAAAATCCGCCGTCGGATCAATGTTCGCGATGAGGTATATACTCGCTTGAAAGCAGAGGCAGCTCGTCAGGGTAAGCCAGTGACTCAGTTAGCGAGTGATGCTATTGAAGCCTATTTGCAGGCTAACCAAGCGTCGCCGGAGTAGTCGGGGCTGGGGACTGGGGACTAGGGACTGGGGACTAGGTAAGACTTTTTCCCAATCCCCAATTCCCAATCCCCGCATAGAAGGTGTCCTGACTCCCGCACAGCAGAGACAACTTCAGCAAAACCAACCAGATGACAATTCTTTTGATGATTGGTGGTAATTGGTTTTAAAGGTGTAGTTAGGCGTGCCTTTAATCTTCTGGTGTCACTCTCAGTTGTAGTTCTAGGTTGGGTGGGTGCGGCTAAGCTTTACGGAACAAAAGCTAGAAGTATTGTTTAGCTAACCGAACAAATCGCTTGTTTTGGCATTTTTAACTTTAAAAGCAACCCTATTTGGGATTAATTCCTATACCGGATGGCTAATTTCCGATGAGGGATGCAATTAGAAATAGGGAGATGTGTAATGGAAGATACAGAAACTCCGTTAGGAGAGAAGAATTATGACTTGGTTAGAAAAGCAAATTGGACAAGTATATAATAGCCAAGTAGAGAGCAAGCACGATGCTGAAGCTATTGAAGAGGAAATGAGTCCCGGACTCACTGGCGAGTATGACTTGGAGTTGCGCGAGAAAGCTGGGGTACACTCGCCTCCCCCACCTCCAGAAAATATGGGACTTGAGGGCGAATACGATTCCAACGGTTTAGTAAAGCGGGTTGCAGCTGCTTTTGATAAAGATCCGAACATCAAGAATATTGAAACCCTCGATATCGCCCAAGATGGGGGAACTATCCTTCTTAAAGGCTCTGTACCTAATCGATCCATCTTGAGTCATATCGAACAGGTAGCTGCCAAAGTAGATGGTACTAAAGCAGTAGATACTAGCCAGGTAACATATTAAGTCAGCTAAAGTTTTCCCAGCTAAAATTAAAAGTTTGGTAGTAGTCGGAAAACAAATTGGCGATGCAAAGACTAGCGATCGCACCCTCCCAATTTCAGAACCAGCAAATTATCCTGACGGCTGAACAACAGCATTACTTGAGTCGGGTGTTGCGGTTGCGGGAGGGCGATCGCTTTATTGCTATGGATGGACTCGGACACTGGTGGCTGGCTAAACTAGAGGGCAATCAGGCGCAGATTCTAGAACCAATTCTCCAGCCAAACACCGAGTTGCCAGTACCAATTACGCTGATGGCAGCTTTGCCAAAAGGCAACGGTTTTGATGAAGTGGTGCGCTATAGTACCGAAGTGGGGGTAGTAGCAATTGTGCCATTAGTAAGTGATCGCACTCTCCTGAACCCCAGCACCGGGAAACTTGAACGTTGGCGACGAATTGCTATAGAAGCATCTGAGCAATCAGAACGTCAAATCGTACCAACAATTTTAGATCCTGTTCCCTTTGCCACAGCTTTGTCATCGGCAAAGGACAAAAATTATATCTGCGTTGCGCGTGGCGACTCTCCCCATTTACGAGATTGTTTGCAAAATAAAGATTTTGCCCGGAGTGGTGATTCCCCCAATCCCCAATCCCCAATCCCCAATCCCCAACACCCATCCATTGCGATCGCAACAGGCCCAGAAGGCGGCTGGACGGCTGCTGAAATCGAGAATGCGATCGCTTCCGGCTTCCAACCTGTTTCTCTCGGTCGTCGCATCCTCAGAGCCGTCACCGCCCCACTTGTCGCCTTATCTCTGGTAGCTGCTGCTTTTGAAGATTAAAAAATTGTTGGGTAAAGTAGGATGGAAATTATCTATCCAACTCCCCAAATTTTAAATTTTTAACTTTTAATTTTTAATTCTTTCCATGCTGGAACAAGTTGCCGAAGCCTTTGAGCGCAAAGACTATAAAACAGTTGCTTGGTTACTGAAAAACCTGCTAAAACAAATGCCGCAAAATCCTACAGTGCAGCTTTATGTGGGACGACTACACGAAGAAACAGGCAAGCTGGAGGCGGCAGAAACTGTTTATCGGCAACTGCTAAGGGATGCAACCAATCCGAAGATTATGTCGCAAGCACGGCAAGGATTGCAACGTCTAGAAGCGATCGCCCAAAGAAAACGACAACAAGCGATCGCCCAAGCCACCGCTTCAAAAGAAGATACAGAAGCTGGTGTCTTAGTTCTGGAAGCCCTCAGTCAGGACGCAAAACAATCAGCTGCCCAAAGTTTAGCTCGGATTATGCAGCTAGACCCCTACAGCGCACGCCTACAATTACCCAGTCGCGGCTGGCGGCTGTACCGTACTGGCTTGGTAGGAGAAATGCGATACTACAGCCAGCAATTGCAGCAAGCTGACATTCCTTGTTTTTGGGCAAATCTGGCAGACATTGAGAAAATTAACGTTTTCAAAGTCAGCCATTTTGTCTCTGTTACTCCGCAAGTTAGCGTGGTTTGTGAAAACGATCGTTCTCAGATTGGTTCTCTCAACTTTAGCTGGTCAGAAGTGCGCGATCGCGTAGAGGGACAGTTACCCATTTTTGAAGAAGTTGTAGACCAAGATGCCCACCACAAGCTGCAATGGAAAACCAAAACCCAAGATTACGCGCAATTTTGCGACTTGCATCTCCCCGCCAGACGCAGCATACTCCGCCTCTCGGATAGCAGCTACCAGTTTCCGAAGGGTATTCCCTTCAACTCACAGCAGTCCAATCAACCCACCAACCGCACTAACTGGAATAATTTACTCACTTTCTTAAACCAGCAGCTGCAACATACACCAGTTTGGTCTGATTTCAACCTTTTTGCCCAATCAGCCCTAGATTACGCCGAAATGCTAAAACGCCTCAAGTCCCACATTCACTTGTTTCGCCGCGAAGAAACCCTCTGGGACCCTGCCTTCCAGTTGTACAGTGGGCTGGTTTTCCTCAGAAGTGCAAAATAATAGAAAAAACGTTAAGTGAACCGTATCTGGTATAAAAGGCAAAAAACAAGAATAAAAAAAGGCAAAAGAAAGAATCTTTTGCCTTTTGCTGTCCCTTTTTTAGGGGGAATTGAATGAAAGCCTTTTTATGAGTTTGGCGTTTTCACTTGACGTGCCATGTCCATGAAGTTGCTCATGCTGGGGCCTGGACGGCGACGGCTCTTAGAACTGGTAACTGGGTTCAAATATTTGGGAGCAAAAGTGGTGTCATTCGAGGCTGGAACCTTACCGTTACTAGTAGCAGGTACTGCCTCAACTCCTTCAGCAGTCTGAACTAGCTCAACTTTAGGTCTTTGAGCGATCGCTGCTGCTTCAGTTTTTTCTTCAGACTTCTTCTCAGGCTTTGGTGAATCCTTTTTAGGCGTAGACGCTTCTACTTTTGCGGGTTCTGGCTTCTTCTCTTGGGACGGTTGAGTCTTGGCGGGTTCTGGCTTCTTGTCTTGAGATTGTTGAGCCTTGACTGGTTCAGCCTTCTTCTGTCCGTTAGAGTCTTTTGACTCGTCAAGCTCCATGTAGTATCCAGACTTTTTGCCAGCTTTAGGAGCTATAGCCTTGTTGTCTTCAGACTTTTCAGAGCTAAAAAGCCCTCCGAAGAAAGCGGCAATTCCACCGAACAATTTTTTGATAAAACCGAACATTTATGATTACTCCTGGCGCTTAGATGACGTTGACTCAGTATTCAAAAAAATTGCAACAAGCAATTCTAACTTTAATTCAAGAGTGTTATTGCAAATACCACACAGAACTGCTCCTTACTAAAAGGGCGTTGCTTTACATTTGCTCTACGCGGCATCCCTAAAATTGTTATCCAGATCGAATTATGAATTTTTACGGCGGACAAGCGCAAGATTCATCGATACTTCTTTATAAAAGTTTACCTTGTTTGTTTCATCAAGTACAGTTACCCAGATGCTTACCGATGGCAGATTGCTGCCTGGTTGCAATACTTTACATTTATCTCAGATTTTGGTAAAAGAGTCAGCCAGTGGGTAGGGTGTCCCAGGCTCGTCGAAAGAAGCGATCGCATCAGTCTAAGCTGAAATTAAATGAAACTATGAGCAAAATGAACTCCAGCGACAAGCCTAACCCCGTATTACTGGTTCACGGCATCAACGACACAGCCGCCGTATTTCATAAAATGGCTCCCTACCTGACACAGCGAGGCTGGACTGTATACGATATTAGTCTCCTTCCCAACACTGGGGAAGCGGGTCTTGACTCTCTGGCTGTGCAGGTTGGCGATTACATTGCCAAAACCTTTGCACCAGAACAACCACTAGATTTAGTAGGCTTCAGCATGGGAGGCATTGTCAGCCGCTACTACGTGCAGCGACTGGGGGGAATCAAGCGGGTGCAGCGCTTTATTACTATATCAGCACCCAATAATGGAACCTGGGCAGGATACTTTCACAATGGCGAAGGCTGCTGTCAGATGCGACCTGATAGCGGTTTATTATATGATTTGAATCGGGATGTCGAGATGCTGGAGCAGCTGAATTTCACTTCTATCTGGACACCTTACGATTTAATAATTTTGCCTCCGAAAAGTTCGCAAATGCCTATAGGTAAGGACGTGCAGCTGCCGATATTATTCCACCCGTGGATGATTACAGACATCAGGGCAATTAAAGCTGTGGCTAAAGCACTCTCAGAACCACTTAAGAGCGATCGCGAAGCGTCTGCTAAGCAGAATCGCCAACTTCAGCGTACTCCCGAACGCCAAAAATCGCCTCAGCATGAGCATAATATTTAAACTCCATCAGATTATAAAACGGATCTTCTAAGAAAAAGGTGCGATGCTCTGTCAGTTGACCGGGAAAGCGATGCTTAGGCTCTTGATAAAATTGTAGCTGTCGTTGTTGCGCCCGTTCCAGCATTGCTTCCCAGTCAGACTCGGCGGTAAAAATCAGCCCAAAGTGTCTAGGATAAATACCTCGTTGCGGGGTAAGAGGTTCTTTGGTGACGTGAGCCACGAGTTGATGACCGGATAAATTTAGAATTACAGCATCGCGCGTTTCCCGTCCAACTTTGCAACCGAGTCCATCAGCGTAGTAGGCTTTGGCTTGAGCAACATTGCTGATCGGAAAGGCAAGATGAAATATTGTTGGGTTCATAGCTGTTGGCTTAATTTTGAATTAGTTTAATGTTTTCAGATTTATGCTAATGCTCTCTACGATTAATTCTGTCAATCCGTGGCTAGTAGCGATCGCATTGAATACAATTTTGGCGATTGTCGCCTATTTCGCCCCGAAAAAGCTTCTTACTCCGGCGGGATTACTCCACAGTTGGGCGCTGGGCGTTATCATCTGGGGAGCCCTCGGCTTTCCGGGATATTTAGTGGTAATGTTTTATTTTCTCGTTGGTTCTGGGGTCACGCGCATCGGTATGGCGCAAAAGGAAGCCGAGGGAATTGCAGAGAAACGTTCTGGCGCACGGGGGCCAGAAAATGTCTGGGGTTCGGCTTTTACAGCGACACTCTGCGCCTTGGGAGTGCTGGTGGCTAATTATTTAGGACAGCCCCAATGGATACCCCTACTACTGTTGGGTTACGTGGCGAGTTTCAGCACCAAACTCTCGGACACTTGCGCCAGTGAAGTCGGGAAAGCTTACGGTAAACGCACATTTCTCATCACCACTCTACAACCCGTGGCGCGGGGAACTGAAGGGGCGGTATCTTTAGAGGGGACTTTAGCTGGGATAGTGGCATCGGCAGCGATCGCACTCGTTGGCTGGGGCGTTGGTACAATTGACCTGTTGGGTGTGCTTTTGTGTGTGTTGGCGGCGTTTATTGCTACCAATTTAGAAAGTGTAATTGGTGCCACATTGCAAAGTCGCCTAGAATGGCTTACCAACGAATTAGTGAATGTAGTGAATACATTGATCGGCGCGATCGCGGCTATATTATTAGCCTTAGCTGTGTCTGCTGGAATGGGTTGAGGGTGCGATCGCTTTGTTTCCTGATTGCAGAGATTTGTGAAGGCTGTATAAAGCGACGCATGAAGATTAGTTAAATCTGACTAATAAGCTTGTCATCCTCCACAAGAAAGAAATAAATAGAGTAATCACCAGTGTTATTACTTTCAGGAGGGGATGGTTATGCCAGCAGATTATGCCGGAAACTCATTTAGTCAAGCCAGAAATATCAACCTCACTACCAATGTCACTCCCTACAGGGACTTTGTGGGTGCCGCCGATCCCTTGGACTACTACAAATTCACTCTCAGCGGTCGCAGCAGCTTGTTCCTTACCCTTGGTAGACTGAGTGCTGATGCCAATGTTCAACTGTTCAACAGCAGCAATCCGAATCAGGCGATCGCTAGTTCAACTCGAAGAGGTAGCAGGCGAGAATACATCGGTGCCACTCTAGATGCAGGCACCTACTTCGTCAAAGTTTATCGGCAAAGTGGCGATAGTTACTACAACCTGAGAATGTCTGCCAATCCTGCCACTCCCATCAATACCGCACCCGTCATTGGACTGCCAACTGGAACCGTATCTTATACTGAGAACGGACCAGGAGCGTTAATTGGGGCGGGGGCAACTGTTACTGATACCACCTCCCCCAACTTCGACACTGGCACCCTAAACGTAAGTTTAAGCCCAGTCTCTAACGCTTCTGATATCTTAGGGATTCGCAACCAAGGTACAGCGGTTGGTCAGATTGGAGTATCGGGTAATACGATCACCTACGGAGGAACCGTTATCGGTACTTATAGCGGTGGACTTACTTCTTTTTCCGTCAATTTTAATAGTAATGCCACTGCTACTGCTGCCCAAGCCTTAGTGCAAAACATCACTTATCAGAATAGCTACGACGATCAATTCAACCTTAACCGTACTGTCAGCTTTACGATGACTGATGGTGACGGTGGTACGAGTGCGACGGTAAGTAGAGGCATCACTATAATCCCAGTGAACGATGCGCCTGTAATAAGTGTACCTGGTGCCAAGACTGTAGATGAAGACACCGATTTAACAATTACAGGGATCAGTATCGGCGATCGCGATGCTGGCAGTAACCCGGTGCGAGTCACTTTATCAGTCAGCCAAGGTAAACTTACCTTTGGCTCCACAAATGGACTTAGCTTTGGCCCAGCAGGAGGAAACGGCAGCTCTACCATGACCTTCACTGGGACGCTAGCAGCCATTAACACAGCTTTTAGCAATCTTACCTACCGAGGCAACACTAACTACTTCGGTACTGACAGCATTAACATCAGTGTTAATGACCAGGGTAATACAGGTGGTGCTGCTTTGAGCGATAGTAAAACACTGGCGCTGACAGTAAATTCCGTTCCCGATACCTACACCCTCTACAATGGAACGGGTACACCGGATACCCAAGGCTATCTAGCTTTTGGAACTCAAGGCTTACCCCCCTTCGTTCCTGCTGGCACTCAAACAGCCCTTGCTGGCGGCGGAGTTAACTTAAATAGCACTTCAAATAACCTGGTTCCGGCTGGCTATAGCAACTATAGAGAAGTCTCACCTGCTACTTTGGTTAACCCATTATTCCCCACCCTTGACCGAAATAGTGGCTATACCATCAGTTTCGAGGTGAAGATTAACAGCGAAGCTCACACCAGCGATGATAACAACGACGGAAAACAAGACCGGGCAGGTTTCAGCATCACTACCATCAGCAGCGACGGACAGAAGGGCATTGAGCTAGGCTTCTGGAATAATGAAATTTGGGCGCAGGATGGTGGGCCTAATGTGCCTAATGGCCCTAATCGAACACTTTTCACTCACAGTGAGGGAGTCTTGAGGTCAACAACCAGCATGACCCAATACGATCTGAGAGTCCAAGGTAACAATTACCAGCTTCTGGCCAATGGTTCCCAAATATTGACGGGCGCACTCCGCGACTACACTGCCTTCGATCATACCAACACCATAGCTGGCCCCTTGCCTTACGATCCTTATGAGACACCTAACTTCCTATTCTTGGGTGACAATACCACTTCTGCACGCACTAATGTTGATATACGATCTATCGCGATCGCTACCGCTTAAAAAATAACTCTGTGGTTCTAGAAACTCGGTTTCTCGCTTGAAGCCGGGTTTCTGTGGACTGTGGTTCTTTGATTAGAAGATAATAGATGTGGAGAACCTATTTCATTATGGGATTCATAGCATCGGCAGCTTTTGTAAACGTTGATGACACAAAAGCGCGATCGCGATCGGGGCAACTACACTAGACTTGCTTGGGAATCCCAGCAAGTACGGAATAATTTAACCAGACATTGTATAAGTTCTGGACATCTACTTACCTCGTTACTTCATGGAAGCAGCCTTTTTGATCGTTGATGAGCAGCCCGTAACCCTTGGGCAAGCTCTAAAATATTTACAATCCTCTGGAAAACTCAATACTTTCATCGGTGAAATTCTCCGCCAGCACGTAATAGAGCAAGAATTGCAAACACTCCAAGTGCAACCGAGTTCCGCAGCAATTGAGCAAGCAGTGATTGATTTTCGCTTGCAGCGCGGTTTGACTGACCCTAAGAGTTTCCAAGAATGGCTGACTCAAAACGGTACAGACTATGCAAGTTTTCACAATCAAGTTAGTTCCGGCTTTAAGCTAGCAAAGCTTAAAGCGACGATTGCAGAGCCAAAACTACAAGAATATTTCATCGAACGTAAAATTTTTTTAGATCGGGTGGTACTCTCTCGCCTTGTTGTGGATAAACAAGAATTGGCGGAGGAGTTACATAGCCAAATTGAGGAAGGAACCAGCTTTGAGCAACTAGCCAAAGAGTATTCTCTCACCGACGACCGGATTGTGAATGGCATGATGGGGCCAGTCAGTCGCGGAACCCTACCGGATATACTCAGAGCAGCTGTTGATACAGTCAGTCCTGGCGAGTTAGTCGGGCCGTTAGAACTGGAACAAACTTGGGCTTTGTTTCGAGTTGAACAGTTTCTGCCAGCTTCGTTAGAAGATGGTCAGCTAAAGGAAGCACTACAAAATGAACTTTTTGAGCAATGGCTAGCAGCGAAAATTCAAAAACTAACGGTCAAGCTGCAAGTAAGTTGATAATTGTCGATCAATCTCAGAACTTGCCTTGGGATGCGCCACCTCTAAGCTTGCTTTCTCCTGAAGAGCAAGCGCAATTTAAAACTCAATCCGAGACACGTCGCTACACTCTGGGGGAAAAAATTTGGTCTACGGAGAGTCCCGGCGACCAGTTTTTTATTGTGTCTGGGAAGGTGCGTTTGCGGGAAGAAGGCGCGGCTAAGCCTTTGGCAACTCTGGAAGCAGGGGATTGGTTCGGTGACTTGCAGAAGCTTTCCGGACTTTTCAAGGCGGTAGCAGCCAGCAAAGAAGTGATAGTAGTGCGTTGGGATGCTTCGCTGTGGAGTGAGTTTTCATCGCCAGAAATTGATAGTTTCTGGCAGCAGGAAGGTAGCGCAGACATCTTGCCTGTGTTGGATGCCCCAGTAGAAAATGAGCGACGCGCTCCGATACAAAATTATCCCTTTGTTTCCAGTCTCAATACAGCAGCTGCTTGTTTAACAATGGTGGCGCAGCAGCTGGAAAACCCTGCCCCCCTGGAGTGGGTGCAGCGCCAGTTGCGGGGACAACGCCCTCGAAATCTGGTGGAAGCTGGAGAAAAAATGGGGCTGGTGCTACGACGGGTGATAGTTTCGCTTAAAGAGTTGCGAAAGCTAACTTTGCCAGCGTTGCTGCACTGGCAACAGGAAAGCTGGGTTGTGGTGTACGAGATTAGAGGCGATCGCTTAATTATCGCTAATCCCCTCAATCCCAGTCAAATTTGCGAAAGCGTTCCTCTGTCTGCGGTGGAAACTGCTTGGGATGGGCAACTTTGGCAAGTTGAACCGATCCAAAAGCAGGATAAATTTAACCTTAGTTGGTTTTTACCTGCGGTTTGGCGCTATCGGGGATTATTGTCTGAGGTGCTGTTTGCCTCTTTCACGTTGCAGTTATTGGGTTTAGCTACACCATTAATTACGCAAGTAGTGATTGATAAGGTGATGGTGCAGGAGAGTTTGCCGACTTTGGATGTAATGGCGATCGCTCTATTGTCTGTTGCTATATTTGAAGCAGTTTTAGGCGTTTTGCGCTTATTCATCTTCACCCATACGGCACGCCGTCTAGACCTCAGCTTATCAGCGCAGTTGTTCCGTCACCTGATGCGGCTACCTTTGGCTTATTTTGAGTCGCGCCGGGTGGGAGACACGGTGGCGCGGGTACAGGAACTGGAAAATATCCGCCAGTTTCTCACTGGTACAGCGATGACTGTGATTTTAGACAGCATCTTTGCCGTGGTGTACCTGACATTGATGTTTTACTACAACGTCAAACTCACCTTTGTCGCCCTAGCGGTGATTCCCCTATTTGCCATTTTGTCAATTGTTGCCACGCCGATTTTGCGAAACTGGCTGAACGAAACCTTTAACCGCAGTGCGGACAGTCAATCTTTTCTCGTCGAGACGGTGACGGGGATTCACGCTGTGAAGGCTCATGCGGCGGAGAGGACAACACGCGATCGCTGGGAAGGATTATTTGCCCGTTTCATCCGCACCGGATTTAAAGCTTCCACCACCTCCAATATTAGCAACAATATCGGCGACTTTCTCACCAACTTTTCCAACCTACTAATCCTCTGGTTTGGAGCCACCCTAGTCATCAGCCAGAAGCTCACAATCGGTCAGCTAGTCGCCTTTCAAATGCTTTCCGGTAGGATGACCGGGCCACTTTTACGTTTAGTACAACTCTGGCAAAACCTGCAACAAGTTCTGCTATCTGTAGACCGAATTGGAGATATTCTCAACGTCGCCCCCGAAGCCGAACCAGGTTCCGGTTTAGTTTTACCGACCCTACAAGGTCAAGTCACCTTTGACCAAGTTTTCTTCCGCTACCATGCTAATCAAGAACCAATTTTACGTGGAATTTCCTTCAAAGTTCAGCCAGGGATGTTTGTTGGAATTGTCGGTAGAAGTGGCTCAGGGAAAAGTACCCTTTCTAAACTTTTGCAGCGACTTTACAGCGTTGAATCAGGGCGCATTCTTATCGATGGATTTGATATTAAAAGTGCTGATTTATCATCTCTGCGGCAACAAATTAGTGTAGTCCTCCAAGAAGATTTTCTCTTCAACGGTTCCATATTAGAAAACATCACTTTGGGCAATCCAGATATCACCGCCGAACAAGTTGTAGAAGCCGCTCGATTAGCAGCCGCCCACGACTTCATCAGCGAACTACCTCAAGGTTACGAAAACCCTGTCGGGGAGCGCGGTACAGCCTTGTCTGGAGGACAGCGGCAAAGAATTTCTTTAGCTCGTCTTTTCCATTCGCAAGCCCCGATTTTAATTCTCGACGAAGCCACTAGCGCCCTTGATAGTGAAACTGAGCAACAAGTTCTACAAAACATCCAGAAGGTTTCGCAAAATCGCACAGTATTTATGATTGCTCACCGCTTTGAACCACTCAAGCGAGCCGATTTAATATTGGTACTGGAAAAAGGCGTTTTGATGGAACAAGGAACCCACTCGGAACTGATGCAAAAGAAAGGATTGTATTACTCACTCTATCAGCGCCAACAATCAACCGTTTAAGCTAGTAAATTGGGTTGAGGAACGAAACCCGACACTCCTAAAACTTTAACTCGCTCTATCAGCGCTATATTAACCTAATACAAATTAGATTACGGCGCAATGGATTCTTAAATATAAATTTAACTATATCAGGCAAGTAAAGTGCTTTAGAAAGGGGATTATGAATTGAGGAACATACTAGCAATTCTTCTGTTCCCCAGCCCGTCGTGAATCCCCTCCTTTCTAACCCTCTGTTACTGTTTATTAACGCGACTGAGCAACCATAAAGAAACAATAACTCCCGCAACGTGGGCGGTAATCGTATGGGTATTTGCCAGCACCACAAAGATATCCAATGGTTGAATGAGCCGATTAATAAATTGAGGATCGTAGATTGCCACACCACCCTGAGCCTGAGAAAGAGACTTTGCCAGTAGAGTGCCAGTAATCGCTTCTGCCCCCACAACCGCCAGCAGTAGCCCTACCAAACTCACGGTTAATCCAAATCTTAAAACTTTAATCGCATCTGCCTTCTTAGGGCGCAGATTAGGATTAGAATCTTTTAACTGTAAGCCTAAACGGGTGTATCGAAAAGCCTGATAAATGCTGAAATAAAGCACTAAAAGGCCGCAAACAGCAAAAAATATACTGCCCCCAGTCCCCGGATTACTGGCACCACCCCCGCCAGCACGGGGCCCGGCAGATGGGATGGCAAACAAAAAAATCAGGGTGGAGACAACAGATAGCACTAACTGAACCCAAAAGCCTATCCAGCCTGTTATGCGGAAAGCACTGGCAATCCGTTGTATAGCTGAAGGAACGGGAGGAGAGTCAAACTTTTCTTGCATGGCTTGATTTTAAGGCGGCTTGATTCCGGATGTCTCTAAACAAAAGGTGTTGTGTTGAACAAGTAGCGATCGCTCTCTGGTTTTAGAGTAATCTCTCTAGTCAACAAAATACAAAGATGTTTAAACTCTGGAGAACTTTTAAGTCAACCTCGCCGTCACTCTGTCAAGAGCAGGCACCCGAATCACTTTGTGATTAAACGCCTGCCTTTTTCAAGAGCAGCCCAATCGAATTGGAAGCAGCATTATGAAGTTTCTGCAACCGACTCTTAGGCAGCATTTAGTTTCCGCCACTTACGCCATTGCTTTGGTGTGCAGTTTGGTGGTCTACCAAGGTGCCTTTACTCCAAAACCGCTTTCTGTGGTTCAGAAGCACTTTCGCGCGATCGCCACCGAAGATCCAGAGCTTACAGTCACTCAATACAGTGACAATGCCATTCTAATCCGATCCTATGGCGCTCTGGATGAAGTTTATCAGGGTCAGTCAATCTACCCAGCCTGGGAGGAATTTTTTTCAAAGTACCACATTCAAGACTTCCAGGTTGTCAAAAAACATCTTTCTGGCGACGATCTGGCATTTGGCAAACAAACCAATCGCGTAATCGAAGCCCAGATCGCGATCGCTGCCAAGTCTAACCACGGAACTCCTGTAGTGCTGTCAATTTCCTACAAAGTCCAATTCGATAAAAATGGCAAAATCACCCATGAACTCTGGCAGGTCAACCCAGAACTGAGTGTCTAAAATTAATGGTATCGTTCAGTCTTTTTGTGAGAGAAAAGCACTAAAGCAACGAACTATTTACGTCTATAAGGGTGCATACAAGGGTGCAAGGGTGAGAAACGCGCCGATTGACGGGTGAATTTTCCGGGTTGATAAAAGCATCGTTAGTTTGGGGAAACATATCCCATTCCAAATTGTTTGGCTGGGGAGCTTAATGAGTTATGCACATGAAATTTGAGGATATATATCAGTTTTTTCAAGACCCTCCTCCCACTTATCTCAACAAGGAACTAGCGGTGTGTTATGTCCTTTGGGTCTTGTTGGGTGGGGAATCTTACGGGACAGAACTGATCGGACGACTTGAGAGTGAATATCCAACCTATCGACTCTCTGATACCGTCCTTTACAGCGCCCTAAAATTCCTAGAAGACCAAGCTGCCATCACTGGTTATTGGAAAAAAGTGGAAGGGCGAGGAAGACCGCGCCGAATGTATCAAATTCGCCCAGAGTGCCGGGATCAAGCTCTAGACCTTGCCCGTCTTTGGGACGACTATACGATGAGGGGGGATAAACAAGCAATCTGAAGAAAGTGCCAAATATTGGCGATAGGCGATACGCTATAGGCTATTGCCTATTTCTCATTGGCTGAAAGCTAGAAATCCGTGAATACGACTGTTTTATCCTCAACGTTTTTGTTAACACTGTTGTTGGCAGTTGGTCTATTTTTCTTTATTCGAGCCTCCGCAAAAGACCGAACCCAACAAGTACAACTCATTACAGAGCAACCAGAAGAATCCCTTCTAACTCAATTGCAGCAGTATTTTGACAATAGGGCCTATCAGGTTGCTGCCGTGGATGCGGCGCAAAATCAAGTTACATTTCAGGGATTTGTCCGCCCTAGCTGGTTTTTGGCTATTTTCCTGAGCCTGCTAGCCTTTTGTGGCTTCCTGTGTCTAGCACTCGTTTTAGCGATGCTTTTTCCCAATCTGGCTAAAGTCTTTCTTGGTTTAGTTCTCCTATCGCCAGCAGCTGGAGTATTTTACTGGAAAAAAGCTGGTCGCAAGGAGCAGGTATCTCTCAAGGTGGAAGCCTTAGCAAGTGAAGCCACGGGAACCAAAAGCCTAATTACTGTCACTGCCCATCGTGATGAACTGGCGGCTTTGCAAGAGGCGCTGCAATTAAAGCCTGTGATTGAATAATCTATATTAACTCAAGGGTTGGAAAGGGGAAGGATGAGCAAAAAGAGTAAAAGGGAAAAAGCGCCCCAAATAAAGGATGTAGCTTTGCTTCTCCGAATCTTAGAGACCAGACCGGAAAAAGTGAAGAATTCTTTTTTGTATGAGAGCCTTTTGCTTTTTACTTTTTTACTTCATCCTTCAGCCTTCCCACGTCTCAGTTGCTACGAACAGCCGCAACTGTAGGCGTTTGGGCGCTATTGTCCATTATCCTGAGACTGGGGAACAGAAAATGGTTTTCTTCCACATATTGAGCGCCAAACAATCCTTTTTCTGCCCAGAAGTACCGATCTGTGGTGTGTTCGTTCCGCTTTACGAGTAGCAAAGCGGGTGGAAGTATTCCCTCGGTTTGAATAAACCTTCTCGCAGCCGTGACCGGTTTATCTTCGCCGCTTTCGATACTAAACTGAGGCACGTGTTCTAGAATTCTCCGTCCTTCCTGCCGACGGCGACTTTTACGCTTACGTCTTCTAGCCAACGTCATTACCTCCTATTTATATTTGACAGTTGTAATGATAGATACAAAAACCGTCGCAAGTATATCGGTTTGAGTTCAAAATATCAACTGCTTTTCATAGACTGATACAAATCAAGCAGAAGTTTAGAGATTCAAATAAAACAAAAGCAACTGGGGAATAGAGACTCTATAAGCTACCTTGCGCCTCTTAAACTTTAGCTTAACCCTAAAATTCGCTTAATTACCTTGTTTATGGGAAAATTTAGGTAGTCGAAAATATGTATCAAACTGGGATAATACCGGAAAAAATATAAATTTATTAACAAAGTTTAAAAAAAATTGACAAATTTGCACGCCTTTTGACTCTTGCACCAGTTGCACCCAGGCGCGACATCATAGAAAGAAAGCGAGATCGGGATAATTCTACTCGGTGAAGCCGTTAAACATCGAAACAAAGGCGAATGTGTTTATGCCTACCAGTTCAGAATTCGTTGCTCTGTGCCAATCGCAGGTGGCACTGTTAACTCAAGGGCTGGGTGCTGCCTTGAGCGTCGTGTATTTGACCGAAGAACTGGTAGATGGTGTCCCAGCTAAGCTAAGACCAATTGTGGCTTACCCGCCGACAGCGAGGTCGTGGGAAACGGAGCGGGCTTTGGTCGCACCTTCTAAGGGGTCGATGGAATCTATTCCTCGGTTACGAGAAGCTTCCCGCCTGATGATTGCCCAAGAGTCGGCTCATACGCCCCAGAAGGGCGCGGATGAGGGTATAGTGCGATCGCCCGATACCGATCATGCTATAAGCGGTTCCTCTCGTCAAATCGTACTACCCCTGATTCATGAGGGTGTGGTGATGGGGTTTTTACTAACAGCGCGGGAAGACAGACCTTGGAACGAGGGAGAACGAGCGGCAATTGAACGCATTGCTGGGACGCTGGCGATCGCTTGTTTTCTAGATCAACGCTCTGAATGGTTCGAGCAGCAGTTAAGTAAGCAACAGCGTCTTGGGGAGCAACAGCGCGACCTTTTAGACGATCTTGTACACCAATTTCGCAATCCCTTAACAGCTTTGCGGACGTTTGGCAAATTGCTCGTCAGAAGACTGCGACCGGGAGATGCTAACCGGGAAGTTGCTAACAGCATCGTGCGTGAAAGCGATCGCTTGCAAGAATTGCTCTTGCAGTTCGATCGAGCAGTTGCTATGAATCAAGAAGAGCTAGAACCAAGTTATACACTGCCGTTAGCGTCGGTGCCAATTGCGCCTTCTTGCCCATTACCTGCATCCCACTCCCTACTTCCCGATTCAGCGCTGACGTTGGAATCTTGCTCGGTAGCGGAAGTTTTGTCACCGCTTTTAGTTAACGCAAAAGCGATCGCCTCTGAGAGAAATCTGACTTTACTTTCCAAAATTTCCCCAAACTTGCCGCCAGTGCAAGCTGATGCCAAAGCGTTGCGCGAAGTGTTGAGCAATCTAATAGACAATGCCTTGAAGTATACTCCAGCCGGAGGACAGGTTTATATTCAGGCAGGAGAGCAGCGTTCCTCGCCGCAAGGAAATTTTCAAGCGATCGCCATTAGCGATACCGGCCCCGGCATTCCAACCCAAGATAGAGAGCATCTGTTTGAGCGACATTATCGCGGAGTTCAGGCAGAAAGCGACATACCTGGGAGTGGATTAGGGTTAGCGATCGCGCGAGATTTAGTCCAACAAATGCAGGGTGAAATAGAAATAAAAAGCCCAGCTGTATTAAGCTGGGCTTCTGATAGTTCCCCCCATACCTCAAGACCGGGAACAACATTTATTGTTTGGTTGCTAATTGCGAATGACTAATTGCTAACTTCTGCCCATTAGCCATTCATTACTGTCTAATCACCAAATCCTCGCGCAATCTCAGATTCAGATCAGTATCCGGGTCAATTGCAATCAAGCTAACTTTGTCCCGACCGAGGAACAAACCGATTAAACCACCGATACCAACACCGCCCAAAACTTCTTCGGTAGCGATCGCTTTGTCACCAGTCACCGCCGAAACCGCCGCCGCCGCCGCCGCACCCAAAGCAGCATCCTTCAGAATATTACTCAGACTGGCACCCTTAGTAACTTCTTGGGTTTTGGTAATTGCCTGAGAAATGGCATTTATCGGTAGCCTTTGATTATTCGGCAGAATCAGCTGCTGGGCAACAAACCGGGTGCCTCCTCTGTTAGGTGCAGGTTGCAATTCACCCACAACCTGACTGCCAGCAGGAATTAGCACAGCCCCTTCGGCGGTAGTAATATTAGCCGCCACCGTCAACGTCAGGGGCGCCCTTTCGTCAGGCGTCACCAGAATTTTTTCTTTATCGTACCTAACGGGAATGGTGGTTCCAGACGGAATAGCTAAAGTTGTGTTTACTGGAGGTGTGTCTGGTGTGCCATTAAGCGCCACAATATAGGGCGAATTAATCGCTGCCACTTGCCCAGAGCTAACCAAAGCTTGGTAGATGAAAGCTGCCACCTCAGCACGAGTAGCATTCCGAGTTGGATTCAGCGCTCTAACAGTAGGATAGTTCACCACGATGCTCTTTTCTGTAGCAGCAGCAATGCTGTTGCGAGCATAGTTAGAGATAGAAGAAGCATCGTTATAAAGTTGCAAACTGCTGGCTACATTACTGGTGCTGTAGTTCAAACCATTTGCCAAAGAAACCAGAACTTGTTCGCGAGGAATATTCTGTCCAGGGCGGAAGACATTACCGGGATAACCCGATAAAAATCCCATTGCGTAAGATTCCCGAATCGCGTTGTAAGCCCAGTAGTTTGATGCAACATCGCTAAAATTGACAGGGTTGCGGATATTAGCTTTATCAAAAGCTTTACGAACCATAGCCGCAAACTGAGCGCGAGTTACTGGATCGTTGGGGCGGAATGTACCATCAGGAAATCCTGCGATAACATCTCTTCTTGCCAGTTCTACAATAAAATCTCTTGCCCAATAGTTTGAAGATACATCGCTAAAACTGACAGTAGTTTGAGCAACAGCAGGTGCAGGTGTCATCATCGTTTGCACCATTGGTGCCACCGTGCCTGATGTCATTCCCAATAACATTAATAAAGCTGTTCCTGATTGTATGCGCTTGAAGTTAGACATTGTGAGCGTTCTCCGTTTTTCTCGTCCCTTTGTTTACTTTGACCTGCAATTCTCTAATAGGTTCCTAAAAATTTGATGTCAAATCATTTTTTTTTAGTTTTTGACAAAATAGGGAAATAGATACAGGTTCAGCGGAAAGTTGTACTCTCCCTAAGACTTAAAGACGCATGGGTGGTAAAATAGTTGCTTGTTGTAGAAAAACTCTTAATCCTCGTTTTCTGGTTGAGTAATATAGTTTGTTCCCTGGGGAGGCTCTTGCCTTCATTTTCTCGCTCCTCCCCCTGCGGACTGGAAGAGTATTACAAGAAAGGCACACCTATATATAGGTGTGCCTTCACTGACAAAATTCGGATAAAGAAATTCAACTTGAAGAGAGATTTACTACCCCTGAAGGTCAGCCCATCGACGGTAGAGTTTTTGAATCGCTTTCAGGACAGGGCTAGGAGTAGACTTCTGCGCTTCGCTGTTGGGATCTAGAAGCTGTAATCGAGTCAGGAGTTTAGCTTCCTCAATTGCCACCTCGCCATCGCTGTAAATTAAGGCGCTGATGGCTTCGATAAGGCGCTGGTAATCTTCCATGTTAGGGCGATCGCCTAAATAATCCTGAACCCAATTGTAGACCTCGCTGGGGCTTACAGATACGAGTTCGTACAATAACGGCTGAAGCTCTGGATCGTCAGCAATGCCTTTTTCCTTGGCTACTCGTTGGAGATATTGCCGTTCTTCTGGCTGTATTCTGCCATCAATCCAAGCCGCACCGATGAGAATCTTAACAAGCTGTTTAATACTGGAATTGGCGACCATAGGCTTTTCTCTACTTTCCCCTAACAGATTAATTCATCAAGCATCAACAGAATATCGCAACCACAACTACCATATAGGCTTATTAATGTTTCTGTTGTAGCCGAACCATAAAGAATCCATCCATTTGATGTCGGTGAGGCCAGACTTTGATCCACCCGGCGGGGGTACTAAAAGCTGAGAAAGGGGAATTGGGGCTGGGTGGCGAAATTCGCCATTCTTGGTGGCGTTCTAAAAAGGCGTAAATCACACCTTCATTTTCCAACGGATGCAGCGTGCAGGTTGCATAAACTAAAATTCCGCCAGGTTTTACCCAACTAGCTACTTGATCTAAGAGTTCCCCTTGAAGCTGCGAAAGTTCCCGAACTGTGTCTGGAGTTTGCCGCCAACGCGCATCGGCGTGGCGGTGCAGCGTACCGAGTCCTGAGCAGGGAGCATCTAATAAGACGCGATCGCCTGTGTTGATAAACTGAGTTAGGCTGCGGCTGTCGCCAACCTGAATTTGAATCGACTGCAAGCCTAACCGTTGGGCGTTTTCTTTGAGTTTTCGGAGGCGGGAAGCAGTCTTGTCGCACGCCCACACTGCCCCATTGTCTGCCATTAATTCTGCAATGTGAGTAGTTTTTCCTCCCGGTGCAGCGCAGGCATCGATTACCACTTCACCAGGTTGAGGATCTAATAGATAACTTACCAGTTGGGCGCTACTATCTTGCACCGTCCACCAACCCTCACTGAAACCGGGCAACTTTTCGATTTTGGATTTTGGATTGGGGGTTGGGGATTGGGGATTTTGGATTTTGGATTGGGGATTTTGGATTGGGGATTGGGAATTGGGAATTGGGGATTGGGGATTGGGAACCCTTGAAGATTCTTCACCCAGTCCCCAGCCCCCAGCCCCCAGTCCCGGTGTCCCCGCGTCCCCCCTTTCCTCCGCCTTTGTGTTGGTAAGTCTTAAAGCTTGCGGTAGATGGGGAACGCGAGTGACACCAACGCCAGCAGCTTGCATTGCTGCTTCTACTTCCTCTATTGAGGTGCAAAGGGTATTTATCCGGAGGTCAATTGTTGGGGTTTGGTTCAGCCATTGGCAGAGTTGTTCAGTCTCTGTCTTTCCCAACTCTTTTAACCAAGCTTCAATAATCCAGTCAGGATAGCTATGTAAAATTCCTAAGTGTTGAACTGGGTTTTCTGGCAGTTCCAAAGACGCGATCGCATTTGTCTCTACAAGACGGATATACTGTCGCAATAAACC
Organism: Funiculus sociatus GB2-C1; assembly: GCF_039962115.1. Taxonomy (NCBI): domain Bacteria; kingdom Bacillati; phylum Cyanobacteriota; class Cyanophyceae; order Coleofasciculales; family Coleofasciculaceae; genus Funiculus; species Funiculus sociatus. The sequence goes on from NZ_JAMPKJ010000007.1 coordinate 40,703, forward strand.
ATTAACAAAACGGGAAAGTCCAGAAAATCCGTTTTCTTTAGCTAGTTCTACGGTGGTATTGACAGCAGCCCAAGCGGGAATCTGGCTCAGATAAGCCAGTTGGTACAAGCCTAGATGTAAAATGCTGCGAAGGTCTGGAGGTTGTTGGTGAGATTTTTTTTTGCCTAATCGGTCGATGAGAAAGTCAAGCGATCGCACTCTTCTCACACTCCCATAAACTAATTCTGTCACCAACCGTCGATCGGGAGCGCTCAGATCGGCTTTTCGCAGCACTCGGTCAAGTGCCACATCAGCGAAAGCCCCTCGGTGAACGTCTCTCAGGGCGATAAATGCTATTTGGCGAGGATTTTGCTCCATTCAGTTTTTACCGACGTTTAGCGATCGCATTCTAATACTTCCATACTTTGGGAGAACTTTCTTGATGCTGACAACACTCATCAGCCAGATTCTTTGCTCCTCCCATATCCCTGATTGAGCTTTCTTGCTTAATTTATGTAAAAGTTAGTGCCTATTGGATTAATACGTTGGCATATCAATGGGTAGATAATAGATTTTAAAATTTTCCCCTACCTATCCCCAGAATTTTGCCCCACGGTAAGTCCAGACTAAATTAATCTTCCGTTCGCGTTATCTTTTTATTTAATACAAAAGAAACTTTTAATATGTTTAAAGTAACTTACTTATTGTTAACTTTATAAATTGTTTATGACTGTAGTGTTAGCTTAGAAAAAGCTAAACATCCTCTCGATCAGAGCGGAAGGAATTTTTTGCCTTGGGAAATCAGCAGATACCCCAGATGCCATTTAGAAAATTCTGAGGATGGTACGCGATCGCACTGTGCTAAGTAGGTGAGCGTAAATAAACAGGCGTAGTAGAGCGGGCTTTCCCCACCAGTCACTACATTTGTAAAGCAATACCTACTCTACCGCCAGAAGCTAAATCCTCTGCCCAAGACAGAGACACTAATTTAAAGATGATGATAATCTACTGATCGGCAAGGTTTGTAGATTGAGCCATCAGTAATTTTTACTCACTTAACATTATGTGGGTCAAGTCTACCCAACCCAAAATAGCCTTGAGTGCGTAAATTAATATAACAGTGCAACCGTAAACCTGAGTCTTACTTAAAAGAGTTTAAACAGGCTCAGAGTTAGGGGAAAAGAAGTGTAAGGAGGAAGGCAAAAAAGACATTTATCCAACGTTTGCAGGCTGCTGCCTACAAGTATCTGGAGTTAGTTTAGATCCACTCAGGCAGGCAGCAGTCAGGTTCACCACACTAGAACCGGACTTGCACCAAGTCGAGTTCTAGGAGATTCAGCAAAACATAAAAGAGCTTGTGAAATTAGGATTCAGAAGAACTAGCCAAATTTTAGGTATATTTTTAGTCGCAGCAGCAACAGGCGGCAAATACGTGCTGGCACAAACCATAGTTCCAGCATCTGACGGCACAGGAACGATTGTCAGTCCTTCGGGAACTTCTATATACAATATCACTGGCGGTCAGCTATCGGGAGACAAAGCGAATCTGTTTCACAGCTTCACCAAGTTTGGCATCGACCAAAACCAGATTGTCAACTTTCTCTCAAACCCATCCATCCAGAACATTTTTGGCAGGGTAGGAGGTGGAGAAGCCTCGGTTATTAACGGTATTATCCAGGTTACAGGCGGCAACTCCAACTTATTCTTGCTCAACCCAGCTGGCATCGTTTTTGGTGCAAACGCTATTCTTAATGTGCCTGCCTCTTTTACTGCCACCACCGCTACTGGTATCGGCTTTAATTCCGGTTGGTTTAATACAATGGGCGGCAATGATTATGCTGCTTTGGTAGGCAATCCTAATGCTTTTGTCTTCAACACCTCCCAGCCTGGAACCATTATCAACGAAGGTCAGCTGTCTGTAGGCACCAATCAAAATCTCACGTTGCTGGGCGGCACTGTGGTTAGTACAGGAGAGTTGCAAGCACCAGGCGGTAAAATCGTCGTTGCCGCTGTACCTGGTGAAAGCTTGGTTCGTATCTCTTTGGCGGGAAATCTGCTGAATTTGGAGGTGGGGGCTGGGGACAGGGGACTGGAGACTGGAAATCCTAATGCCTTATCTTTGCCCCAACTGCTTACGGGTTCTGGTGTGGGGAATGCCACGGGGTTGACACTGGACAACAATGGTCAAGTGCGACTGACAGGCTCTGGATTGTTGGTAGAAAATGGAGATGTAGCAATCAAGGGAGCGATCGCTACTCAAACAGCTACACTATCAGCAGCTAACAACCTGACTCTGGTGGAAAGCCAGCTGTTGACAACTGGCAACTTACAGTTGTTGGCTCAAAATACGGTGCGGGTGCGAGATAGTGTGGCGAATCCCTTTATCGCCCATGCTGGAGGCAATCTCTTCATCCAGGGCAATCAGAACATTGATATCCTAGCCCTAAATCATCTTTCACAAACACCTTTCGTTAGCGGCGGCGACCTGAATCTGGTTAGCGATGGCAATATCTCTGGGGATACTCACTTTGCCAGTGGCGGTAGTTTGTCGATGCTGAAATTGTCAGGTCAACCAGGAGACTTTGTTAGTCTCTATGACCCAATTATCAGCTCTAATGGTAATGTTTCTTTCGGAAATTATAGTGGTGTCGCTCTCAAGATTGAGGCTAAAGGTAGCATCCAGGGTGGCAATATTACGATTACAGGGCCAGACATTAACATACTTCCGGGTTCAGACCCAGATATTGCCCTTTTAACCGATCCGACTACAAATGGCGCATTGATTTTGCGGGCGGGCGTGGACGAATTAGCCAATCCTGTTAATATTTCTGCACCTTTCTCATCCCCCGCTACCGGCTTGTTGCCAGCAGGCAGTATTCAGGTTGGCAGAATCAACACGGGAACTAACATTAATGGTGTAAATGCTGGCCCTGTAATTGTGCAGGCTAAGGGCAATATTAATATTTTCAGAATTAGTGCTAGTTGGAATAGTTTAACAGGTTCAGGTAATGGCGGCAATATTAATTTAGATGCGGGGGGAGACATTACTATTAATGATAGTAATGTGTCAGTAAGTAGTAATGGAAATGGCGGCGATATCACTTTCAATGCTGCTGGCAGTATTTCATTTCTAGATGTTCTCTCTAGAGGTGAAAATGGTATTGGTGGCAATATTTCTATCACTGCTGGCAGCAACATTGAAAGCGATGACATTCAGACCAGAGGTGGTTTAAATGGTGGGAATATCACCATTACCAGCACTGGTGGCACGATTAATACTACTGCGAGAAATGCCGAAGGTAGCGTGGCCTCTTGTATTTCAAGTTCGGGTGTTTTTTGCGCTGCTGGCAGTACTGGTGATATTAGTCTCACGGCAGCTAATGGCATTATTTTAGGCGGTTCCAATGTGACTGGTTCCGATCAAACTGGCACTTTGAAGGGGAGGAATATCACCCTAACTAGCAATGAAATTGATTTTACGAGAGATAGACCGATTAGCGGGACTGGGGATATTACTATTCAACCGTTTACGCCAGACGGTGCGATCGCTATCGGTGGAATTGACAACACTACAACTGCTTTGGATCTGACTGCAACTGAGTTGGGTTTATTGCAAGATGGCTTTGCTTCGCTTACCATCGGCAGAATTGACGGTAGCGGGACGATTACCATCCCCAATAACATCATCTTCAGCGATCCGGTGAAGATTCAGTCTCCCAACGGCGCGATCGCTGTTAATGGCATAATTACTGGGACAGGGAACGCCTCAATTACCCTCAACAGTGCCTCCACAACCTTAAACGCTGGCATCGCTACAAGCGGTACTGACATCACTCTGGGCAATAATATCCAGCTTGTTACTGATGTCACCCTCGATTCTGGCGGTGGAAATATCACCTTCAACGGCAGTGTTGATGGAAATCAACGCTTAACATTAAACTCAGGCACAGGCACAACGACCTTTCTCGGTGCCGTCGGCAGTAACAATCCCCTAAATATCCTCAGCACCGACGCTCTGGGGAATACACAAATTAATGGAAATGTCAACGCAAGTCAGATAAATTTTCAGGACACTTTAGAGTTGCTATCTGACGCGACACTGACAGCTGCTGAGATTAATTTGGGGAACGCAGTCAGCGGTAGCGGCAGGAATTTGGGATTGCAACCTTTAACACCCAGTCAAAATTTAACGATCGCAGCGACAGGAACATCATTTGCAGATGGCTTCAACTCAATAACTATCGGACAAGCTGACGGATCAGGCGCGATCGCATTATCGGGTGACATCAGCTTCAACGATCCAGTGAGCATACGATCGCCACTTTTGTCAGGTTCCATCACCGCAACTGGAACGATTACGGGGTTAGGCGATGCCTCCATTACTCTACTGGCAAACCAGAACATCACCACAAACAACATCACCGCCAATGGGGGAATTAACCTTACCAGCCTTCAAGGATCTGTTAGCACCAGAAACCTGAATTCTTCAGGAGTGACTCAGGGTGGAGACATCAATATTATTGCTAGTAACACAATTACCACTGGTGCGATCGATAGCTCTAGTTTAGGGGATGGCGGTAACGTCACTTTAGATCCAACTGGCGATATCCAAGTCGTCTCCATTAACGCCCAAGGCGGCACCAATGGCACTGGCGGCAATGTAGACATTACCACAGAGAGATTTTTTCTGGCTACAGGCACCTTTACCGACCAAAATCAGGAAATAGCAAGCATTTCCACAGCCGGGGGGGTAAGGGGAGGAGACATTACAATTCGGCACGGTGGTGGTTTGCGAAACACTCCCTTTAATGTGGGTGATGCCACCAACAACGGGACAAGCGGTTCTCTGACGAGTGGAAATTATGCGATCGCGCCCAACCAATCGTTTCCCGGCAGCTACACTTTAGGCAATATTAAAATCATTACCGATTTCCCGCCGCCGGTATCGCGTCCCCCGATGATGCCGCCTGAATTGCCACCCCCTCCAATGGTGATGCCGCCTGTAGTGCTACCCCCTCCAATGGTGATGCCACCTGTAGTGCTACCCCCTCCGATTGCTATGCCACCTGTAGTGCCGCCCCCGGATGTTGTGATGCCACCTGTAGTGCCACCCCCGGATGTCTCGTTCCCAAGCCAAACAGCTTTAATTGATTCACAGCTTGAGTCGTTACAAATTTCCCCCAATAACGATCTGGACTCAGATTCGATTGACTTTCGGATTGGGGAGTTAGAACAGAACTTCACCCAGCAATTTCAGCAACATCTTAAACAACCAGCGATCACTCGCGGCCCCTCATCCCTGTCAGATATTCGCAACCAGCTGGGAAAAATCCATTCAGCAACAGGCATTAAACCAGCGATCATTTACGTCTTTTTTGTTCCTGCTGTCAAAGTATCCGTTGATTCAGAATTAATCAAAAATCCAAACTCTGAACTCAGAAGTCCAGAAGACGAACTGGAACTGGTTCTGGTGACTGCCAAAGGGAAAACCATTCGCAAGGTGACTGGTGTCAAGCGATCGCAAGCGCTCAAAGTCGCGCAACAATTTAGTAACAAAATCAAAAATGTTGCCAGCCAGCAGGGGTACCTCACCTCTTCCCAGCAACTCTATCAATGGCTGATAGCGCCCCTAGAGGCTGATTTACAAGCTGAAGACATCCAGAATCTGGTATTTATTTTAGATTCCGGTTTACGCTCCATGCCCCTAGCTGCTCTTCATGATGGCAAACAATTTTTGGTGGAAAAGTACAGCCTCAGCTTGATGCCCAGTCTCACCTTAACTGACACCCGCTACACAAACATCAAAAACTCCAAACTCCTAGCAATGGGTAGTTCAGAATTTTCTAATCAAAAGCCTTTACCAGCGGTACCAGTGGAGTTAGCTACGATTACGCAATTGTGGCAAGGTAAGTCATTTCTTAACGATGGCTTCACTCTAGAAAATCTTAAAAGCCAGCGTTCCAAGCAGCCTTTTGGTATTGTCCACCTGGCAACTCATGCCGAATTTCAGCCCGGAGACATCAGTAATTCTTATATCCAGTTGTGGAATCAACAACTACGCCTCGACCAACTGCGAACTTTGGGCTGGAATAACCCGCCCGTAGAATTATTGGTACTAAGTGCCTGTCGCACAGCATTGGGAGATGAAGAAGCTGAGTTGGGGTTTGCTGGATTGGCGGTACAAGCAGGCGTTAAGTCAGCGCTAGCAAGTCTCTGGTACATCAGCGACGAAGGGACATTAGGAGTGATGACCGAGTTTTATCAGCAGTTGAAGAAGTCACCTATCAAGGCAGAGGCTTTGCGGCAGGCACAAATCGCTATGCTTAAGGGGCAAATTCGCTTGCAGTCAGGATATTTATATAGCTCTAAACAAAGGGTGGAGCTCCCGGCTGAATTATCAAATTTAAGAAATACAACTTTTACTCATCCCTATTACTGGGCAGCATTTACTATGATTGGCAATCCTTGGTAAGACTAATCTGCAAGCAGCTCAAAGATAGGGGCTTGCAGTTGAGTCCAATACCGAACTAACAAGACCAGCCTTCCTTGTAGGGCGCAGGTAGGGACACGGCATTGCCGTGTCCCTACTTTTCCTTTAATCAATTTATGCCACTACATAAATTGTCCTCGACACCTCTTAAAAAAATAGTCGATTGGCAACTATCCCAAAGTCTCGCAACTATATAAAAATGTTTGTTTCTAAACAAAGTGCTTCTGCTATTGGAGCCGGAAACATTTAGTGGACTTCAAATGTCACTTTAAATATTGACACATAATTAGCTTACTTTTATGCTGAAGGCTTTTTAAGGTATAGAAGTAAAGCTTCCCAAGTTTCGGAATGAAAATCTTTATGCGCCAACCAACCTTACTTAATTTTTGTCTTTTCGTGGCATTTGTGGGAATTAGTGGCTGTGGTAGCCAAACAATAAATGCAATGTCGTCACAAAGACTATCACCCGTTGAATCATTAACTAACGCAACTATCTCGCAACAAACCAATCTAACTAAACAAGCAACTCCAGCCGTATCTGCCCAAGCTCCAGCAGCCGTCAAAAAGGTTAAAGTTTTTTTTCCTAAAAACATCCGAACCAGTCAAGATTTCACTTATGTTGAGCCAGTTTTGCGGACAACTTCAAGTGCCAGCGTTGCTCAGTTTGCTATTGAGCAATTAATCGCAGGGCCGACAAGTCAGGAAAAAGCTCGTGGTTTGAGTGATCCTATTGAATTCAAAGGCACTTCCAACTGTGGTAAAGATTTTACACTTTCTATCACGAATGGAACGGCCAAACTGAAATTTTGTAAATCGGTAATTTCAGGAGGCACTGGAGATGATGCTCGTCAAAAAAGCTCTATTAATAACACCCTTAAGCAATTTCCAACTATCAATTCAGTTATTATTCTGGATAGAAATGGCAACTGCTTAAGCGATCAAAGTGGCGAGAATACTTGCCTCAAGAAAGCCGAAAAACTGACAACTGAATCGGGACTATCGATTGACGGACTTGGGTCAGTTAAAATTAACATGACTGTTGCTCAGGCATCAAGCGTTGCTGGGACTCAAATAGTTCCATCCCGGCAAAATCCCAATCGCGTCTGTGACTATTACAAGCCAGCAAATGGGCCTGAGGGTGTTACTTTCATGGTCACGGAAGGCCGTATCGCTACGGTAGAAGTTGAAACCAATAAAATTACCACGGTTCATGGTATCAAAGTTGACGATACAGAAAGCACGATTAAGTCTGCTTATCCCGGACAAATTCAGGTAAGTCGCCTTCTCAACAGCGAAAAAGGTAAAGCCTGGGTCCTTCAACCAAGCAGCTTTGCTAACAAAGACTTCCGTCTCGTTTTTGTCTCTCCGAATGGCAAAACTGTATCGCGCATGATTGCTGGTAAAGTTCCAGAAGTTAATTATGCAGAAGGCTGTCTTGATGTTCGCCCTGTTTGATAGGGTTTTAGTGTAAATTTGTTAACCCAGCTATCAAAACTAGCTGGGTTTCGCGTTTTAGTGGAAAGTGGGAAAGCGATCGCGCTTTTTCCCATCTGCCCTCAATCATGAAGCAGGGTAAACGAGTCTATGTGCTATTAGACAGTCTGCTTGTTAAAGGTTATCTAGTTGCTTTTTTAGGTCTTCCAATTCGTTATCAACTGCTGAATTAGATTTAAAGGTAGTATTTGGGTTAGCTGGCGGTAGTTGTACTTGGGTTGTAAAAGAACCAGTTATCTGAGCTTTCAGCGCCTCCCATTCATCATCAACGTCGTTGCCATCCAGCATGGCAAATTGCTCTTCTAAATTATGGGAAACTAATTCCTGCGTGGGCTGGGAAAGAAAATCTTTAGTAGCCAGTTCCATCCTAGACTGGGAACGAACTTCCTGAAGCATATCTCTCACTTCTTCTAAAGCAGTGGAATTCAGTGTAAGGCTGTTCACAATAGCTGTCTGCTGAATTAGTAGTTGAGCTTTCATGGCTTTAAGCTCACCTTCAAGCTTCAGCAATCGAGTTTCGACAGAAGAAGGAGTTTGTTGAGTAACCACCTGAGAACGGGCTTCCAGTTCCAAAACTTTTTCTTCCATGCGCTCGAAGGCTCCCATCGCGCTGCTGGTTCCCAAGCGTCCCACAGTGTTTTGCAACTGCTCGTTGGCTTTAGCAGCTTGCGCCCGTGCCTTGAGCCTATCCTGTTGCTGTTTAGCTTCAGAAATTTTATTTTCCAGGGCAATCAAGTTGCGCTTGAGATTTTCTACCTGAGCCTTCTGCTGATCCAAAGTGGTTTTCAGGGTAGCAGCAGTTTCGGCGTGTGTCTTCTTGCGTACCAGCGCCTCTCTAGCAAGATTCTCATCGCCTTTTTGGATAGCCAGGTGAGCGCGTTGTTGCCAGTTGTTTGCTTCAGTTTGGGCTTGGTTGTATTGTTTCTGAGTCCGTTTTTGCGTCGCAATGGCTCTGGCAACTGCCTGACGCAACTGCACTAGCTCTTCCTGCATATCAATGATGGACTGCTCCAAAATTTTTTCTGGGTCTTCAGCCTTCCTAAGCGCTTCATTCAGATTTGCTCTGGCATTTAGGCTAATGCGCTCGAATAATCCCATGAGTTTCTTGCCTTTTAAGGAATATGAAAATTCACAAGCTCTGGTGTCCGCTCAGCTATCTATCGCAGTTACATCTGGGTAGTAGAACTTACTCAAAATTAAACTAAGTAAATTATTAATGCTTCGTAATAATTACTGAAGTTTTCATCATCTTTCTGGCTTTTTGTGTAAAAGTAAGCTTTGGGCTATCTTGCTCAGATAGATGTTTCTAGTTAATAAACTGCCCTTAATATGACTTCGGTGCGCCCTCACGATAAAGCCAAAGCCCTCAAAGCCTCTAGCCGTCGCCCTGCTAAAGAACTCTGTAGCGAGTGTGGACTGTGCGACACATACTATATTCACTATGTCAAGGAAGCGTGTGCATTTCTTAATCAGCAGATAGCGGAACTAGAAGAAGAAATCCACGGAAGAAGCCGCAATCTAGATAATCCCGATGATTGGTACTTTGGGGTTAGTCAAGAGATGATGGCGGCGCGGAAAACTGAGCCAATTGAGGGGGCGCAGTGGACGGGAATTGTCAGCACCATTGCCATTGAAATGCTCAATCGCGGCATGGTTGAGGGCGTCGTCTGCGTCCAGAATACTAAGGAAGACAGATTTCAGCCGATGCCGATAATTGCTCGGACGGCGGAGGAAATTCTGGCAGCGCGAGTGAATAAACCAACGCTGTCGCCTAATCTTTCGGTGTTGGAGCAAATCGAGCAATCTGGGATGAAGCGGCTATTGGTAATTGGCGTTGGTTGCCAAATCCAGGCATTACGAGCCGTTGAAAAAGAACTAGGTTTAGAAAAGCTCTATGTTTTGGGTACGCCCTGTGTCGATAATGTTAACCGCGCCGGGTTGCAAAAATTCTTGGAAACCACTAGCCGTTCCCCGGATACAGTTGTGCATTACGAGTTTATGCAAGATTTCCGGGTTCACTTTAAGCACGAAGATGGCTCTATGGAAATGGTGCCTTTCTTTGGATTGAAGACAAACCAGTTGAAGGACGTCTTTGCTCCTTCTTGCATGAGCTGTTTTGATTACGTCAATTCTTTGGCAGATTTAGTCGTAGGCTACATGGGCGCTCCCTTTGGCTGGCAGTGGATTGTGGTGCGGAATGATACTGGCAAAGAAATGCTGGATTTGGTGCAAGATCAGATAGACACGCAGCCAGTGATGTCCCACGGAAACCGCAAAGAAGCGGTACAACAAAGTATCCCCGCCTACGATAAAGGCGTTACTCTTCCCATGTGGGCGGCAAAGCTGATGGGAGTCGTTATTGAAAAAATTGGCCCCAAAGGTTTAGAGTATGCCCGTTTCTCGATTGATTCCCACTTCACCCGCAATTATTTGTACGTGAAGCGCAATCATCCGGAGAAGTTAGAGGCGCACGTACCCGAATATGCCAAGCGAATTGTCGGGCAGTATAAATTGCCGGAATCTTGAAGGTTTCGCACCAAGACGCAAAACTTTGCGCCTTTGCGTCTTGGCACGAAATTATTCTAAGCTGGGCCGATGGCTTCAATCGCGGATTCAAGAGCGATCGCTACATGGCTCCAATGGGTTCCCCCTTGACAAAACACCACATATGGTTCTCGCAGGGGGCCATCTGCGGAAAACTCTAAGGTGCTGCCCTCAATAAACGTACCCCCAGCCATGACTACCTGGCTCTCATAACCAGGCATTTCGTCTGGAACTGGTTCCAGATAGGAACCTATGGGTGAATGCTGTTGAATCGCCCGACAGAAGGCAATCAGCTTCTCTGGAGAACCGAGTTTGATTGCCTGAATCACATCGCGGCGGGGTGCCATTGGCAAAGGATTCACTGGGTAGCCTAGTTGATCAAACACGTAAGCTGTGAGGTGATTGCCTTTCATGGCTTCTCCTACCATTTGCGGGGCGAGGAACAATCCCTGGAATAGCAGGCGATTTTGATCGAAGGTGGCACCGCCAGCAGAGCCAATTCCGGGGGCTGTTAAGCGACAGGCGGCAGCCTCCACTAATTCTGCTCGTCCGGCAACGTAGCCGCCAGCTGTGACAATCGTACCACCGGGATTTTTAATTAAAGAGCCTGCCATTAGGTCAGCACCAACGGCGGTTGGTTCCCGATCTTCAATAAATTCTCCGTAACAGTTGTCAACAAAGCAGACGGTGTGGGGATTTTGTTGTTTGACTAAATAGACAATTTTTTCAATTTCGGCAATTGAGAGGCTGGAACGCCAAGAATAACCGCACGAACGCTGGATCGAAACCAGACGAGTGCGATCGCTTACGCCATGAGCTAACGCTTGCCAGTCTATTTTTCCTTCGCTAGTAAGAGCCAATTCTCGGTAATTTACGCCAAAATCAAGTAGAGAGCCTTGATTTTTGCCTCTTATTCCAATGACTTCTTCTAATGTGTCATACGGCGCACCCGCAACTGATAACATTTCATCTCCCGGACGGAGAACGCCAAACAAAGCGCAGGCGATCGCATGAGTACCAGAAACAAACTGCACCCGTACCGCAGCTGCTTCGGCTCCCACGGCGAGGGCAAACACTTTATCAAGCGTTTCTCGCCCTAGATCGTCGTGTCCGTAACCGCTGACACCCGCGAAATGATGCGCTCCCACCCGATGGTGACGAAAAGCTTCTAGCACTTTTTTGAGATTTTGCTTGACTGTCGCGTCGATTCCGGAAAAAATCGGAAGCAGTGCCTTTTCTGCTTCCTGTAGCTGTTGAAAGCTGTTCATCATCACCTGGAAAAAGAGATTTTCTATTTATATTAGATTTTGGAGCATTTTCCCCAAACCAAAATCTGCTTTCCCAGGCGTAAGGTCAAGGCTCTAGCCTTGCCTCTACTGGAAATCAAACCAAAATCCCAAATCTGGATAGCAGATGGGGCTGTAAAATTCGTTTTAAGGTTAGTGCATGACTGTTGCGACAACTAATGACCAAGAACAGGTAAGGGAAGCCTTACCCCTACGCCCTAAGTGGACTGTCATCATCTTTATGGCAGTGATTCACATAGCAGCGCTTTTTGCTTTACTGCCGAGTAATTTTAGCTGGGCAGCAGTAGGTGTGGCTGTCTTCCTTCACTGGGTGACTGGTGGACTAGGAATTACCCTCGGATTCCATCGTCTTGTGACTCACCGCAGTTTTCAAGTCCCTAAGTGGCTGGAATATTTTCTCATTTTCTGCGGTTCCCTAACCTGCCAAGGAGGGGTGATTGATTGGGTGGGCTTGCACCGGATGCACCATCTGCACTCGGATCAGGAACAAGATCCCCATGATTCCAATTTGGGCTTTTGGTGGAGTCACATGGCTTGCTGGTTGTATCACGTCCCAGCGGATAAGGAAATCCCTCGCTTTACCAAAGATATTGCTGATGACCCGGTTTATCAGTTTTTACAAAAGTATTTTTTCCCGATCCAAATTGCTTTGGGAGTTGTTCTCTACTTACTGGGTGGCTGGCCGTTTGTGGTTTGGGGCATTTTTGTCCGCCTAGTGGCAGTGTTTCACTGCACTTGGTTTGTCAACAGTGCAACGCATAAGTTTGGTTATCGCACTTACGATTCTAGCGATCGCTCTACTAATTGTTGGTGGGTGGCGTTACTCACCTACGGCGAAGGCTGGCACAACAACCACCACGCTTATCAATATTCTGCTCGTCACGGGATGAAATGGTGGGAAATTGACTTAACTTGGATGACGATTCAATTCCTGCAATCTTTAGGTCTTGCCTCTAAGGTAAAACTCGTCGGTAAAGAACAATAATGGCTAATGGCTAATGGTTGAATAATTAGCCATTAGCCATTAACTGTGTCCCTGCACAACGTGTTTAACCGTTGTAAATGTTTCCAAGCTAATTGGCCCTCTGCGGTGTCCTTTTTGGTTGGACATTCCCAGAAACAGGGAGTCTCCCCGTTTTGGGTTGCGGGAAAATCTTGGCGAAGAGTTCAGGTAAACAGAGGCACTATTTATCCCCAAGGCAAATTGGCGGCTTTCCTGGTAAGATTCGGAAACCAAGCAGTCAGCGTGACCACTGCTGTATTGATTAATCCAAATGATGGCGCTCTCAATACTATCCACCACTTTGAACGCCACCGTCTTGTTGAGATAAGCTTCACTCCATTCTGATTCTAGAGCTAGTTTCAGATCGGGAAACTTTGCTACCAGTTCCTCATCTCCCCTGAGTTGAAACCCTTTTTCCTTCAAGCTGTTCCAAAGCGTTGTCAGAGATGAGGGCTTGCAATGGGTATGAATCAGAACCTTCTCAATCGCATTCACCGGGTCAGGTTCACTCTGATGGCTGTCTATGATTACGTTCCGGATCGTGTCTAAGCTGCCACTAGGCGACCAGTATAAGTAGCAGTTGCCCATAGCAGATTTTAAGACTGGTGCGGTTGACATTTGCACCACTTTTTGCACTAAACTGGGGCGACCGTAGGGAATGACTAAATTCAAATATCGGTCTTGAGTCACTAAATCTCGGATGGAAGCACCTTGATCTGAAGGTAGTAACTCCAGACATCCCGGTGGCAAACCAGCTTGTTCTAAGCTAGTCTGTAAAACTTCGACAATGACTGCGTTTGAGTGACTGGCTTCGCTACCGCCTCTAAGAATCAAGCTGTTGCCAGTTTTCAGACACATCCCGGCTGCGATCGCACCCAGCGCCGGAAACGCTTCGTAAATTAAAGCTATCACCCCCAAGGGCATCAGCTGAGAGTAAGTCTGGGAATGTTCCAGCTGATAAGTCGCATTCATCACCCGCCGGATCGGGTCGGACAACTCGCCTAATTGTTGCAAAATTTGGATAGTGCTAGTAAGCCGTTCCGGTGTCAGCTTCAGCCAATCTAAAATCATTTCTGGTACCGCCATTTCCCGACTAGCTTCCAGATCCAGCGTGTTCGCTTCCAGAATATCGTCTAGGGATTTGGAGAGCGCCTTCGCCATTGCTCCCACAGCACGACTGCGGTCTACCCCCCTGGTGGTTGCTAATTCCAGGGAAGCTTCATAAGCGCGGCGAACGGCAGTAATCGGATCAGGTGCCAATCTAAAAATGTTAGTCATTGCGCTAACGACGGTGAGTCAGCCAGATCATCAGCGCTGGCAGCAGTAGCGCCAGCACGCTCACCATTGCAAATAGGACAATTATGATACTTTGTGGCGCTTGTGGTGAAATCTGAGCTAAGAAAAGCCCTGCAATCAGCACCACCACAATGATGCCTAAAGACATCGGTATGTAGCTGTCCCCCAGGCTGGGATGGGCGGTACTCCAGCGATGACCGCTCCACCGCCAACTTCGCTTGTAAGGATAGCTTGTGGAAAGTTGCTCAATTACATACCCATTTTCTTCTACTACGAAGATTTGCTGACAGCGATCGCAGCCAAATGCTTCTGTTAGTGTAATGGGTACGAGCCGCCCCCGCCTTCGGCACGGACACGGATAATCGATATTTAAGTCTATTTTCTGATCTTTCTGAGATGGCACAAGCGCTAATTAAACAAAAATTTTTAACACTTACCTAAAGTATGTTTGTGCAGCAGGTTCATCCAAGCGGTTGATTCCGTAGACACCTAGCAACCACCTTTGGAGGAAGGTTCTACTAAATTCGCTTTAAGTCACATACTACTTAGGCGAATTTTAGCACTGAGAACCTTGGTATAAACAGGTCACGGCTCGTAGATACTAAGATTTGCAGCTTTACTTCTAAACCTGCCACAGCTTCCGCTATTATTTTAACTATAAAAAGCGGGTAACGCGATTCGAACGCGCGACATTCACCTTGGCAAGGTGACGCTCTACCACTGAGCTATACCCGCAAAAATTTGCTCTTTATTTAGGTTCGCAAAATTCTTGGAATTTGTCAACTGTTTTTTACCTTTTGGGCGAAGAATTTTACAGCGTTTTTTGTTTTAGGTAGCCCTACTGGAAACCTCCTTGATAAAAATGTTAACTTGAATAAGATATTATCCTACCAAAGGTAGTTGACATTCAGAATCCGTTGGGATATGTATAGTCCATCCCAATGGTAAGGTCTATTACCTCAACCAGACAGCTAGCTGGCTAGTCTGTGGATGCGATCGCACAGGGAAAATCTATAAGAAGAAAACAGCGACCGATAAGGCGATCTAGCCGGCAATAGGTTTGCTCTCCAACATTACAGAACCCAGATGTGAAGTTAAACGAGAACTTCCTTCATTTTCAGGGGCATGAGCTACTAACTGAAAAAATAAAAGGCACTATGTTACTCAAACGGCTAAATTGGTCTGTCACCAAGGTCGTAGGAAAACTCCCCCTGCAAACAGTTCTCATTGTTCCCTTCGTTGTCCAAATCTCCGCCACAGTGGGATTGGTCGCTTATTTCTCATTTAAAAATGGGCAACAGGCGGTGAATGATCTTGCCAATCAGTTGATGAACCAGGTGAGCGATCGCACTGTGCAACACCTTGAATCTTATACTGAACTTCCCCAAAAAGTTGCACAAGTCGTTGCCGATGACTTGGAATTAGGAAAAATTAACCTAGACTCCCAGAACTTGCAAGGTTTGGACGCTTATTTTCTCAAACGAATTGAGACATTTAATTCCGTTAGTTTTATTTATACAGGTAACAAACAAGGCAAGTTTATCGGTGCTGGCCCAGTTAGGCGAGATGGCACCCTTTCCTACATTATCGAAGTAACCGACGGTACAACCAATGGTAGTTATGTTTCTTACGCTACAGACAACCAAGGAAACCGTACCAAAAAATTAAATGTCGTTCCCAGCTACGATCCGCGCCGTCGCCCTTGGTATAAAGCAGCTGTCCAAAAAGGTAAAGCAACTTGGAGCGAAATTTATGCCTTTATTGGGGAGGCAAACAAAGGATTGACCATCACGGCAGTCAATCCATTTTATAACCAATCTGGTAAGTTAAGCGGGGTGACTGCTGTTGATTTGTACTTAAACGATATTAGTTTGTTTTTGCAGCGTTTAAATATTAGTCGCTCCGGCAAGATATTCATTTTAGAACCAAATGGATTATTAGTAGCTAGTTCAAGTAATCAGCCAAACTACACCGTAGTTAATGGGCAAGTACAACGAATTCCAGTATCGGCAAGTAAAGAGCCGCTGATGCGGGAAACCGTTCGCTATTTAACAAAGCAATTTGGTACTTTCGACCAAATTAAGAATAGTCAACAGCTAAAAATTAAAGAAAACAACCAACGCCAATTTGTTCGTGTAACCCCCTGGAAAGATGATTTCGGCTTGAATTGGTTGATAGTGGCGGTTGTTCCAGAAGCAGATTTCATGGGACAAATAAACGCCAATAACCAAAGAAGTATTCTATTTTGTATTGTGGCTTTAATTGGCTCAATACTCATTAGCATGAAAACTGCCTCTTGGGTGACTAAACCGATTCTCCGCCTGAATACCGCCGCCAAGGAAGTTGCGAAAGGAGAGTGGGAAAAAACAGTTGAAATTGACCGTTCTGATGAAGTTGGGGAACTTGCAAAGTCTTTCAATCAAATGGCGAAAGAACTGCAAGTATCTTTTACAGAGATGAAAGGCTTAAATGAGGCACTGGAAAATAGCGAAGAGCGACTAAATCAACTGTTGGAGGCGTTACCTGTAGGGGTGGCTGTGATCAATCGGGATGGTATTTCCTATACAAATCAGGTGGGAAAGCAGCTATTGGGTACAGATGTGATTTTCGACACGAGACAGGAAAATCGCTCTGCTATCTATCAAGTTTATCTTGCGGGAACTGACCAACTTTATCCGGGCGATCGCCTCCCCTGCGTCCGATCGCTTCAGGGAGAAACGGTCATGGTGGATGATATGGAAATTCGTCGAGATGGAATAGCGATCGCTCTGGAGATGCGAACAGTTCCGGTATTTGATAGTCAGGGGAATGTTGCCTACGCCATTACCGCTTTTCACGATATTAGCGATCGCAAACAAGCCCAGGAAGCACTGCAAGAAAGCGAACAACGCTATGCTGCTTTAGCAAAAGCAGCCCCTGTCGGAATTTTCCGCCACGATGCCCAAGGCAATTGCCTGTATGGGAATGAGCGCAGTTTTGAAATGATCGGAGTTTCTCAAGAAGAAGCTTTTGGGGCGGGTTGGGCGAAGAATCTACACCCCGGCGATCGCGATCGCGTCATGGCTACTTGGTCTAATTTGCTACAGCGAAATATCCCCTTTAAATGCGAGTACCGCTTTGCGCGACCGGATGGCAGCGTTATCTGGGTATTTGGGCAAGCGATCACTCAAAAAGATGCTGATGGCAATGTCATTAGTTACATAGGAACTATCACCGATATCACGGAGCGCAAACAGGTAGAAGCTGCCCTGCAACAAAGCGAAGCCAAGTTCCGTCGCCTTGCAGAAAATTTACCTGGTGTTATTTATCGCTACGTGCTGCATCCTGACAAGACACACGAATTTACCTATGCCAGTTCAGGCACTTACGAACTCTACGAACAAAAACCAGAGGCAGTGGTGCAGGATGCCCGACTTGCGTTTGATATCGTCCATCCTGATGATGTCGCGCCTCTGTGGGAAAGCATTACGGTGTCAGCGCAGACCCTACAGCCCTGGTTAATGGAGTATCGCATTATTACTCCCTCCGGTCGCCTCAAGTTGGTACAAGGCTCCTCCCGCCCCGAACGGCAGCCCAATGGCGATATCGTCTGGGATGGTTTGCTCATTGATATCACCTCTCGCAAACAGGCAGAACAACTCTTAGCTGATTACAACCTAACTCTAGAACTCCAGGTTGCTGAACGCACGGCTCAACTAGCCCAAACCAACGCACAATTACAGCAGGAAATTGCCGAACGCAAGCAGATAGAATTGTCATTACAAAACAGTAAACAAAAACTATCGGCAATTATAGAAAATGTTGGTGCATCTATCCACATCAAAGATTTAAACAGCAACTACATCTACGCCAATCGTTTATGCGTAGAGTTATTTGGCATTCCCGAAGCAGAAATTATCGGGACAAATGATTTCCAATTCTACTCAAAAGAGATGGCCCAATCCATCAGACAGAATGATAGGCAGGTTATTGAAAGTGGTGTTGTACTTCGTTTTGATGAAGTCGGTGTTGTTAACAACAAAGAGCGTCACTTTTTGGCTGTAAAAGTTCCCCTTAAACATCACGACGGCAGTATTTATGCCATCTGCGGGATTTCCACAGATATTACCGAAATAAAACAAACGGAAGCGGCATTGCGGCAATCAGAAGCCCGTTATCGCGCTATCCTCGAACAGCAGACGGAACTGATTGTCCGGTTATTGCCAGACGGCACGGTAAGCTTTGTCAATGAAGCCTTCTGTCGGTTTTTTGGGATAACACGGGAAGAACTCATTAACAATCACTACGAACCTGTTGTGTTTGAACAAGACCGCGAATATGTGGCTCAAATCATCAATTGCGTTAGTCAGGAAAATCCCGTCGTCACCAACGAAAATCGGGTGGTTGCTCGGGGGAAGGTGCGTTGGACGCAGTGGATTAACCGGGCGATATTTGATGATTATGGTCGCATTGTTGAATACCAAGCCGTAGGGCGGGATATTAGCGATCGCAAACAAGTAGAAGAAGCACTGAGCGAAAGTGAAAAAAGATTTCGTGCTATCTTCGATCAAGCTTTTCAGTTTGTGGGGCTGCTTCAACCGGATGGAATTCTTTTGGAAGCCAACCAAACAGCCTTGGATTTTGCGGGCGCTACCCGGTCGGATGTTGTCGGTAAGCCGTTCTGGGAAGCAAGATGGTGGACAATTTCCCCGGAAACGCAAGCACAATTAAAAGTAGCGATCGCCCAAGCTGCAAAAGGTGAATTTATTCGTTATGAAGTTGACGTTTTGGGCCGCGAGGATCGGGTTCTTGCTATCGATTTTTCACTCCGTCCCATACTCGACGAAGCCGGAGAGGTGACACTACTCATCTCAGAAGGACGAGACATTAGCGATCGCAAACGAGTACAACAAGAACTTCAACTAGCTCATGATGCTGCCGAAGCCGCCAACCGCGCTAAAAGCAGCTTCCTAGCCAACATGAGCCACGAATTGCGAACCCCCCTCAACGCCATTCTCGGCTTCTCCCAACTGCTAAATCGCTCCACAAATCTCTCTACCGAACAACAAGAAAATCTCGGCATCATTCATCGTAGCGGCGAGCATCTACTCACCCTGATCAACCAAGTGCTTGATCTCTCCAAGATTGAAGCCGGACGCATGGCGCTTAATGAAAGTAACTTCGACCTCTACCTCTTACTAGCTGATGTCGAAAATATATTTTCTTTAAAAGCCAAAGATAAAGGCTTACAGTTAATATTTGAACTTGCCTCTGCTGTCCCCCAACATATTCGCACCGATGAAGTAAAATTGCGGCAAGTGCTGATTAACCTGCTCAGTAATGCAGTTAAATTCACCGCCCACGGAAGTGTGTTACTCAGAGTAAATTTGGAGGCTGAGAATAGTTCTGATTTCTCAATTTTGAATTCTCAAAACTCTTCTTCCCAAGCCCTAATCACCTTTGAAATTTCAGACACAGGAGTTGGTATTGCTGTCGATGAATTCCACAATCTATTTCAACCCTTCGTGCAAACCGTATCCGGTCAACAAGTTCAGGAAGGGACAGGCTTAGGATTAAGTATCAGCTACCAATTCATTCGCTTAATGGGAGGTGAAATGACCGTCATCAGTCGCGGCAAAGCCTTCACTCCCAGTTTGGCTGACTGGGAACTCAATATTTCAATTTCTAATAAAAATTCCGCCTTATCTCCCGCTTCCACAATCCAGCAATTTCCGTATAAATCGAAAGAAAACAAAACTACTAGACCTATACAAGGTACAACGTTTAAATTTGACATTTCAGCGGGCATTGTTGCCCCAAGCAAGGTTGAAAACCAGCACCAAAGCCGCCGCGTCATTGCCGTAGCCCCCAACCAACCTTGCTATAGAATACTCGTTGTAGATGACAATGATTATAATCGTCAATTGTTGATTAAACTCCTCAATTTGGTGAGCTTTGAACTGCAAACAGCGAACAATGGTTCCGAAGCATTAGAAATCTGGGAAAGCTGGCAACCTCACTTAATTTTCATGGATATCCGAATGCCAGTGATGGACGGTTATGAAGCGACTCGACGCATTCAAGCTAGGCAAAAAATACTGGGGACAAGGGAAGCAAGATTTCCCGATTCCCAATTCCCGTCCAATCACCGTACAGTTATTATTGCCCTAACTGCTAGTGCCTTGGAATTTGAGAAAGCGGCTGTTTTGGAAGCGGGCTGCGATGATTTTATCCGCAAACCTTTCCAAGAAAAAGATATCTTTGAGACCCTACACAAACATTTAAACGTATCCTTTATTTATGAGGAATCAACTGCTGTACCCAATGCAATTTCAGCCAAGCCGTTAGCGTTGAGTGCCGCCGATATCGCCGTTTTGCCTAAAGATTTATTGGCGAGGTTGCGTCAGGCGATCGTTGAGGGAGACTTGGAACAAATTACGACACTCTTAGAACAAGTGCATCTACAAAATGAAGTTTTGGCAAATGCTCTACTTTCTTTAGCAAACCAATATCAATTTGACCAATTATTAACTTTACTTCAACCTGGGGGTAAAACATGAAATCAACAGAGGCTATTACATCTAAAGGTAATCTTTTAGTAGTAGATGATAACCAAGTCAATTTAAAACTGTTAACTCAAATTTTATCTAAAAATGGCTATAAAGTGAGAGTTGCCCCTAGTGGAAAGTTTGCCCTAAACTCTTGTCAGAGCAATCCTCCTGATCTAATTTTGCTCGACATCAATATGCCAGAAATGAATGGTTATGAAGTTTGCCAACATCTGAAAGCTTCAAAGCAAACTCGTGATATTCCAGTAATTTTTATCAGTGCTTTAGATGAAGCTATAAATAAGGTTAATGCCTTTACAGTCGGCGGAGTGGACTATATTACAAAACCTTTTGAGCCTTTAGAAGTTTTAGCTCGAATCGAGAATCAACTACGCCTGCGTGAACTCCAGTTACAAATGATAGAGCAGAATACACTACTGCAACAGCACCTAGACGCACGCCGACAAGCAGAAGTTGAAACTCGTCTTTTACTTGCAACAACCCAAGCCATTAGTCACCAAGATGATGTTCGCTCAGCTTTGCAAGCTGTCTTGCGTTTAGTGTGTATGACAATCCAATGGGATTATGGAGAAGCTTGGATTCCTGATGATAACAAAGTTTTAGAATGCAGCCAAGCTTGGTATGGTAGCGAGGTTAGTTTATTCGAGTTTAAAAATCACAGCTTAACAGTGGCTTCTGCTCCCAATGTTGGTTTTCAAGGTAGAATTTGGGCATCAAAACAAGCAGAGTGGATAGAAGATGTTTTTATAGAAAAAGACCTATTTATTCGGTATCCTCAAATTGTTAAGTTTGGCTTAAAATCTAGTTTTGGTGTTCCTATTATACTCGATGATGAAGTATTAGCAATTTTAATTTTTTTCAACAAAAATTTTGCGACCATCAATTCCCGAATTATAAATTTAGTAGCCGCAGTTGCGACACAGTTGGCTTCTCTAATTCAACGCAAGCAAACTGAAGAAATACTGCGAATTACGCAAGAACGCTATCACAGTATTGTTGAAAATGCGGTAGAGGGTATCTACCAAACTACACCTTGTGGACGTTACCTGAGTGCCAATCTAGCACTAGCAAAAATTTACGGTTACGACTCTCCGGCAGATTTGATGACAAGTCTCGAAAATGTCGAACAGCAGCTTTATGTAGACCCTAATCGGCGGCGCGATTTTAGGGAAGCAATGGAAGTAAACCATGCTGTACTAGGATTTGAATCTCAAGTTTACCGCAAAGACGGCAAGATTATTTGGATTTCTGAAAATGCTCGTGCAGTGCGTGACTCTAAAGGAAAGCTACTCTACTACGAAGGAACAGTTTCAGACATTACCGCCCGAAAAATAGCCCAACAACAAACCGACAAACTCCTATTAAATATCTTGCCAAAGCCTATTGCTGAACGGTTACAAAAAAAACACCAGGTAATTGCTGATAGCTTTTCGGATGTTAGTGTCATGTTTGCCGATTTGGTAGGTTTTACTGATTTTGCTTCTAACCAAAGTCCCACCGAATTAGTAGAAATTTTGAATCATATTTTTAGTGATTTCGACTTATTATCTAAACAACACGGACTGGAAAAAATTAAAACAATTGGGGACGCTTACATGGTAGTTGGAGGACTACCAATACCCCGATTAGATCATGTTGAAGCAACCGCGCAAATGGCACTAGATATGCAAGCTGCTCTTGCTAGATTCAACGCCCAAAGCAACGATAATTTTCGTCTGCGTATTGGTATTAATATCGGCCCGGTAGTAGCTGGGGTTATTGGTTTGAGTAAATTCAGCTACGATCTCTGGGGTGATACAGTTAATGTTGCTTCTCGTATGGAGTCAAGCGGTATTCCCGGTGAAACTCAGGTAACGGCAACAGTTTATGAGCGGTTAAAGGAGAAATTTATTTTTCAAGAACGAGGGACTGTACTAATTAAAGGTAAAGGGGAAATGAAAACTTACTTTCTTCGGGGTCGAAAGTAACTTTAGAAGAATTAATCTAGGATATGTAATTCGTAGGTTGGGCTGAGCCATAGGGAAACCCAACCATTTATTAGATGATGTTGGGTAAAGTTTTTAATTAGAAACCCAACTGTTTATTAGATGATATTGGGTTTCGTTCCTCAAACGCCACGCCCCTCAACGTGGGGAACACAGGGGAGGAGGTGGCTTCCCAACCTATTTATTATTACCTATTACCATAAAAAACTTATGAAGCAGGGGCAGCATTTTAAATCTAAAGCTAACATATTAGTCGTAGACGATACACCTGAAAATATTACTTTATTAACTCAAATTTTGTCGAGTCAGGGGTATAAAGTGCGAGTTTCTCCTAATGGGAAACTGGCTCTTGAATCTGTCCGTTCAAGTCCTCCTGATTTGATTTTACTTGATATCAAAATGCCAGGCATGGATGGATATGAAGTTTGCCAGCGCCTAAAAGCTTCCAAGCAAACTTGTGATATCCCGACGATATTTATTAGTGCTTTGGATGCAAACTTTGATAAAGTGACTGCGTTTATGTTGGGTGCGGTGGATTACATCACAAAACCTTTTGAATATGTCGAGGTTTTGGCACGCATTGAAAATCAATTGCGTTTGCGGCGGTTTCAGTTAGAGTTGCAAGCCCAAAATGCCCAATTGCAACTTTTGTTGACTACGACTCAAGCAATTAGTGAAGCTACTGATGTGGAAGAGGCATTAGAAGCGATTTTGGCAAACGTTTGTCAAACTATTGGTTGGGATTTCGGGGAAGCTTGGATTCCAAATGAGGAGGGAACTGTAATAGAATACAGTGGCGCTTGGTATGCCAGCGATGTCCTATTGAATAAATTTCGACAGCAAAGCGAAACGTTTGGCTTTGCTCTGGGCGAGGGACTTGCCGGACGGGTTTGGCTTTCTCAACAACTGGAATGGATAGCAGATGTTTCGCGGGAGAACAATCGGATTTTTCGTCGTAGTGGAATTGCTGCGGAAGCGGGACTCAAAGGTGCGCTGGGAATTCCGATTGGGTTCGCGAAGCGGCGCGGATGCACTATCGGGCATCAAGTTCTGGCAGTATTAGTGTTTTTCCAAAGGCATGAAATGGCACCGGATGAGCGATCGCTTTCCCTGGTTAATGCGATCGCAACCCAATTTGGTTCGATGATTCAGCACAAAAAAGCAGAAGCGGCTCTCAGACAGGCAAACTTGGAATTAGAACGCCTTGCCAGTATAGATGGCTTAACCCAGCTTGCCAATCGTCGTCGTTTTGATGACTATCTCTTCCACGAATGGAAACGGGCAGCACGGGAACAACAGCCTTTATCCTTAATTTTGTTCGATGTAGACTATTTCAAACGATACAACGATTGTTATGGGCATCAGTCCGGCGATGATTGCTTGCAACAGTTGGCTAAAGCCGCAAGCCGTGCAGTTAAGCGTCCAGCAGACTTGGTGGCTCGCTATGGTGGCGAAGAGTTTGCGGCAATCTTGCCTAATACCTCTGCTCAGGGAGCAACCGCAGTGGCGCAGGCAATTCGCCTGGAGGTGCAACAACTTAAACTACCCCACGCTCAATCAAAGGTGAGCGACTACGTTACCCTAAGTTTGGGTGTTTCTAGCGCCATTCCTACTGAGGATTGTTTGCCGGAAATTTTAATTGCTATGGCGGATGAGGCACTTTATCAGGCAAAAAACCAGGGACGCGATCGCATTATTTTGAAAGCGGCGCGAACATCATTGACGAACAATCCTTGAGCCTTCTTGGCAGTGATCGCTATATGGACGAAGATTTGTGTTCAACAGTTGACTCAGCGGCGATCGCGCGGTTCGACGATGGCAGCGCCTGAGTTGTTACCACATGAGCAGCATTGTCACCGTAGGCAGATGTCCCCACATTGCCTTTGATATGCTGCATTAGACTCGCCATTTCTATAGCATTCATGGCATAATTCCAGCCATTATTATTTTTGATACCTGCCCGTTCCAAGGCTTGCTGCATAGTATCCACTGTCAGGATGCCAAAAATTATCGGCACCCCAGTTTGAAACCCAGCGGCGGCAATTCCCTTAGAGACTTCCGAGGCAACATAATCAAAGTGGGGAGTTTGACCCCGGATGACTGCGCCCAGGCAAATTATGGCATCGTATCGGCGCGAGAGCGCCAACTGGTTAGCCACCAGAGGCACCTCGAAACTACCAGGCACCCAAACATAGTCAACTTGAGTGCCTTCAGGATTGACATCAATGCCGTGGCGCTTCAGACAATCTTGGCAACCCTCTAGCAGTTTGGTTGTCACCATGTCGTTAAAGCGACCAATGACGAGCGCAAACCGTAGGGATTGAGTCTGAGTAAACGTTCCCTCGAAAACTGCCATGTTTTTAAATATGAGCTTTTTGTCTGTGGTCTGTGGTCTGTGGTCTGTGGTCTGTGGTCACTCATCAGTTATCTGTAAGCGTTGGAACGTTTCCGTGACCACTGACCACTGAATTAAGTGTGACTTTTAAACTACAAAAAAGCTCAGCCCCCCGGTCAGAAGTACCAAAGCAATCCAGGCACCAGAACCGAGGACAATAAGCCGTTTTGACTGATCCCAGTTCTGAGGCGAGGCATAGGCGACTGGGACACCAATGACCATAATGAATGACAACAAAACTAAAGCACCTAGTACCAACTGAAATAAAATTGTCATCTCTTCTTCTCCCAAGACAGCGACGGACTGGCTAAAATTAACCGCGATTAGTAGTACCGTATCAAAAAAAGGCTCTCATGCAAAAGGCTCTGATGCAAAAAAGAAACATACGTATTGGTCATTGGGAAAGGACTAAGGACTATTGGTGTCAACTTAACGTTAGCTTGGCGGTTGAAACCGCAGTTATATAAACGAAACCCGCCTGCGCGGGTTCTAAGAATCTTGATCAGAGCGTTAGCCAAGGCAGGCGGACTTCGTTTTTGTAGCCGCGAATTCGATTCGCCAGGGGTTAAGTTGACACCAATGGACTAAGGACTAATGCCTAATGACTAAGGGCTATTGACTATTAACTATTAAGTAATGATTATGCACCTAATTTTGTGCCACACTACAGCGGATTTTGACGCTTTAGCAGCAGCTGTGGGGCTAACGAGCCTTTCTCCGGGAGCGAAGATAGTGCTGACTGGCGGAAGTCATCCAGCAGTGCGGGATTTTTTGGCGTTGCATCGGGATGAGTATGCGTTGATAGAAAGACGGTCTGTGCGTCCGGAACAGATTCGGTCGATAACAGTGGTGGATACTCAAAAGCGCGATCGCATTGGTAAAGCCGCCGAATGGCTCGATTTACCAGATTTGGCGGAAGTTGTCGTCTATGACCATCACCAAGACATTGAAAGCGATATTCCCGCCACTAGCACCTATATCGATCGGGTAGGAGCCACGACGACTTTAATTGTAGAACAGCTAAAGCAGGCAGAAATTCAGCTTTCCGCCTCAGAAGCGACGGTGATGGCTTTGGGGATTCACGTTGATACTGGTTCGCTGACTTATGAGGGAACGACAGCCAGAGATGCGATCGCATTAGCTTGGTTGATGGAACAAGGGGCAAGTTTGTCGGTAATCGCCCAGTACGTCGATCCCGGCTTGTCTCCCCAATTGCAGGAATTATTCGCTTCGGCGCTGGACAACTTGCAATCAACTGTTGAGGACTATAAAGTTTCCTGGGTGCTGCTGCAAACTGCTGACTTTGTGCCTGGATTGTCAAGCATTGCCTCTCGACTTATTGATATTACCGAAAGTGATGCTTTGTTGCTAGCAGCTACGTTTCCAGTAGGAGATGCTGGTGAAGAAAGATTGACTGTGATTGGGCGATCGCGTATTGAAGGCACCAATCTTAATGAATTGTTCCAACCGTTGGGCGGTGGCGGACATTCTCAAGCTGCATCGGTGACAACTCGCGGAGTCGATCCCCAAGCAACTCTCGAACGGTTAGTAAATGAACTTATCGCGCAAATTCCCCAGCCACCTACAGCACGGGAATTAATGTCATCGCCAGTCCGGACGATTCGCCCTGACACCACAATTGAGCAAGCTCAGCGTATTTTATTACGTTACGGGCATTCTGGTCTGTGTGTGGTAGAAGCTCAACACGAGAGTCAAAGACTGGGGGAAACTCCAATCCCCAATCCCCAATCCCCAATCCCCAATCCCCAATCCCCAATCCCCCTAGTAGGAATTATTTCCCGGCGAGATATCGATCTGGCACTGCATCACGGCTTTAGTCATGCACCAGTCAAAGGCTACATGACTACGAATTTAAACACGATTACCCCGGATACGTCGCTGCCAGAGATTGAGTCCATCATGGTGACTTACGATGTCGGACGCTTGCCAGTGTTAGATAATGGGCAGTTAGTGGGAATTGTCACGCGCACCGATGTTTTGCGCCAATTGCACCAAGATAGGACTGAGGAACCAGGGCTGAAGGGTGAGTACAATAAAACACTCAACACTCAAGAGGCAATATATCGCGTCTCTACATCATTCAGCACTCAGTTACGCGATCGCCTTGCGCCTCCTCTCTGGGAATTCCTCGCCAAAGCGTCCGAACAAGCTCAAAAACGCGGTTGGCATTTATACCTTGTCGGCGGTGCCGTGCGAGATTTATTACTAGCCGATCCTGATGAAACTTTGTTGCTGTCAGATATCGACATGGTGGTTGATGGCTTCCACCGTTCCGCTGATGTCGGTGCTGGTGTGGAACTAGCTAAGGCACTCCAAAATACTTACCCAGAGGCGCGTCTGGAAGTCCACGGTCAATTTCAAACTGCGGCGCTGTTGTGGCACCTCGATCCAGTGTTAGACTCTCTCTGGGTGGATATCGCCACGGCGCGGACAGAGTTTTATCCTTACCCGGCGGCGAATCCAGAAGTTGAGGCTAGTTCGATTCGCCAAGACTTGTATCGGCGGGATTTCACTATCAATGCTTTAGCTGTGAGACTTACGTCACCTCGTGCAGGTGAATTGTTGGATTTTTTTGGCGGTTTGCGGGATTTGCGATCGCGTCAAATTCGCGTTCTCCACGCCAATAGTTTTATCGAAGATCCTACCCGAATTTATCGTGCGGTGCGGTTTGCGGTGCGGCTAGGATTTCAGATGGAAACCCAGACGGAACGCTATATCCGCTATGCGTTGGACAGTGGAATTTACGAGCGATCGCTTATCGAAAATAGTAAAGCACCCGCCCTACAAACACGGCTTAAGGCAGAGCTGAAATACATCTTACAGGCTCCCTACTGGAAAGGGGCTTTAAAGTTACTGGGCGATCTAGAAGCACTCAAGTGCCTGCATTCTACCCTAGAACTAGATCACCAGTTGTGGAAGCAAGTGCGTTTACTAGAGCGGTGTTTGCGTCGCTTCGACCCAGAGAAAACCCTTGACCATTGGCAGATGCGGCTGGAAGTTTTAATTGCTCACCTTGCGCCGGAATATCGCCCGAAAGTCGCCAAAAATCTCCAGCTACCCGATGACAGTATCAAGCGGCTACAACAGCTGGATCTGGATCAAGCTAATGTCGCGGAATCTTTGCCAGCGTGCATTCACCCCAGCGAAATTACGCGAGTGCTGAAGCAATACGGCTTGCCAACTTTGATTTTAATTGCTGTGCAGAGTCAGCGTCCGATCCGGCGACTTATTTGGAAATATTTGACCCAATATGCTCATATACAGCCGCCGTTGAATGGTAACGACCTGAAGGCATTGGGCTACAAGCCGGGGCGCGAGTTCAAGCAAATGCTGGATCATCTCTTAGCGGCAACTCTCGACGGAGAAATACGCGATCGCGCTGATGCCGAAAGTTTCCTTGCAAAGTATTATCCACTTTAAAGCCACACCAAAGCCGGGTAGATTTGTCGGAAAAAATAAAAGGTCACAATTATAAGTTAAAAATCCTTCCTTTAACTTATAATTCTTAATTTTTAATATATAATCGCTTTGCTTGGCGGTAGCATAGTTGGGAACACCGTAACAATTACTTAATGAACTTAACGGCTGGCGCAGTCCTGAAGAACGGTAAATATATTCTTGACACCCCCCTGGGCCAAGGTATCTTTGGGATTACCTACCGGGCGACTCATGTCAAATCAGGGCAAACGGTCGTCATCAAAACCCTCAATGAGAGCCTATGGACTCATCCCAATTTTGAGCGATTTAGGCAGCAATTTGAGAGTAGCGCCCGTCGCCTTGCTAAAGTCAAGCATCCTCACCTAGTTAGGGTTCTCGACCTTTTTCAAGAATCCCGACAGTCTTTTATCGTAATGGAGTACATCGAGGGGCAGACTCTGGCGGAAATCACAGATATTAAGCCACTGCCAGAAGAAAAAGCCATAGACTATATTCGTCAAATTGGCGATGCCCTGAGTTTAGTCCACAAAGCAGGTTTACTGCACCGGGATATCAAACCGCAAAACATCATCCGTCGTCAGGATACTGATGATGTGGTGCTGGTAATTGGTATTGCCGAAGAGCTTACACCAGGAATGATCCAAACTCACGCCAGCTTGGTGAGTCCTGGTTATGCCGCAATTGAACAGTATTTTCCCAAGAAAAAGCGTACTCCAGCAACAGATATTTATGCTTTAGCGGCAACTCTGTATTGCTTGCTGACAGGGGAACCCCCAATTCCGGCATCGTTAAGAGAGAAAATTCCTCTGCCAGATTTGCGACAGTTGCAACCAAATCTGGGCGAAGAAGCGATCGCTGCCCTTGGGAGTGGCTTGGAAATGAAAGCCGAATCTCGTCCCCAAACGGTAGAAAATTGGCTTGCGCTGCTGCCTTCTATCAGTATCCCAGAGATTCCCCCAATACCCGTCCGGCCTCAGCCAGCCCCCAGTCCCCAGTCCCCAGTCCCCAGTTCCCAGCCCCCAGCCCCACAGAAGCAGAAGCAAGAACAAGATATTACCAAAGGGGTGAACTGGAATTTAAGCCCAAAATTGGCAGGGAAATCCCGCCCCTACAAAACACAAGTCAGCACAGCCCCGAAAAAATCCAAAACTCCAGTAAAGACGAAGCGCCCCATCGCCCCAGTCAAACTGAAAATATCCTTACCGAATGTTAAACCTCAAGAGGCAATTCATCGCCTATCTACAAAACTCAGTAAGGTAAAGATTACCCCAGCCCTACCAAACTTAAAACCGCTAAAGCTCACCCCACCCAAGACGTTAATGATGACAGCTGCGATCGCTACCTGTGCTGGTGCTGGGTTTGGCTTGGCAATTCGCTATCACGCCGCCATATCACCCGGTTCTTCTATCCTACACACCGAGCAATCCTTTCCCGCCCGCAACGACTGGCCGATCTCAGATATCCCTGAGCCTACTCCTCAAAATAGCTTGCTATCACCGCCATCTGCTATTGTCATCCCAGTGGCACCCGCTCCAGTGACACTGCCACCTGAGCTGTAACCTCAGCTATAGGTAGTATTGAGAGCAATCAAGTTATAATTTGTAACGGACGCACATTAAAATTTTCCATGAATAATCCTGTAGTTCATGCCTTTTTTGTTGGCAGAGCAGTGGCGGAAGCAGTTAACGAGCAGGTAGAGAACGCTCTCACCAATGCTTTTTCGGAAATTGGTAAATTTGATGCCGAACAACGAGAGTCTCTGCGGCAATTTACCATAAAAGTCACCGAACGCTCGGATGCTCAAATGGAAACTGTCATGCGGGGGCGAACCACTACAACCATTGTGCCGCAGGGTAGCCAGCCTGTAGATTTGCAAGCGACAATTGATGAACTCAGAGCAGAAGTTGCTCGTTTCCGTTCCGAGTTACAGCGCTATCGCAGCCGTTCTGTGTGAATGTGTAGCACAGGCATCTCGCCTGTGTGTTCTGAGTAAAAATTCAGTTTTGTTGGTTGTTAATTATCCAAATCAAAACTCAAAACTCCATTTCTGTGCGCCAAGACCTTTAATAAACCAAGTTTTTAGGAATCCGAGTGTCAGCCTATCCTAGTGACCCTGTGAAATCCAAGGCAAAAGCGGCTGTTGTGACAAGTAAACAGCGGGCTGTCGGTAAAGCCCACACGGATCAGGCTTACCGATGGAGTAGCGATCGCTATTCCCGCCAACGCCGCTTTGTAGACATTTGGGGCTTTGTTTTAAGCCTCATGTTTAGAATCTGGCGCTACAACAAATCTTGGAGCTATCCCGGCGGAATCACCGAGGCAAAACAAGCCCAAAGACGCACAGCGCAAGCAATCTGGATTCGAGAAACTTTCTTGGATTTAGGCCCGACTTTCATTAAAGTCGGGCAGCTGTTCTCTACCAGGGCCGATTTGTTCCCCTCAGAATATGTAGAGGAACTTTCCAAGCTGCAAGATAAAGTACCCGCTTTTAGCTACGAACAAGCAGTAGCGATTGTTGAAAAGGATTTAGGGAAAAAAATTCCAGAGCTTTACAAAAGTTTTGACCCAATTCCCCTCGCCGCAGCTAGTCTGGGGCAAGTACACAAAGGAACTCTACATAGCGGCGAAGAAGTCGTAGTCAAAGTACAGCGTCCAGCATTGCGGCAGCTGTTTAACATTGATTTGCAAATCCTCAAAGGAATTGCCCGTTTCTTTCAAAATCATCCAGAGTGGGGCCGGGGCCGCGACTGGTTGGGAATCTATGAAGAGTGCTGCCGAATTCTCTGGGAAGAAATTGATTACCTAAATGAAGGCAGTAACGCCGATACATTTCGTCGTAACTTTCGCGGCTATGATTGGGTAAAAGTACCGCGTGTCTATTGGCGGTATACGTCTCCACGGGTAGTGACTTTGGAGTATATTCCGGGGATTAAAATTAGCCACTATGAAGCCTTAGAAGCAGCTGGACTAGACAGGAAGGAACTCGCTCAAATGGGCGCAAGAGCTTACCTGCAACAACTCCTCAACGACGGGTTTTTTCACGCCGACCCGCACCCAGGGAATATAGCAGTAAGTGCCGAAGGTTCCTTGATTTTCTATGACTTCGGGATGATGGGACGCATCAAGTCCAACATCCGCGAACAACTAATGGAAACGCTTTTTGGCATTGCCCAAAAAGATGCTGACAGAGTAGTAACATCTCTGGTCGAACTGGGGGCTTTAGCGCCAACAGACGATATGGGGCCAGTACGGCGCTCGGTTCAGTATATGCTGGATCACTTCATGGATAAGCCGTTTGAAAACCAATCAGTAGCTGCCATTAGCGAAGACCTCTATGAAATTGCCTACGACCAACCGTTTCGCTTCCCAGCAACTTTCACCTTTGTGATGCGAGCGTTCTCTACTTTAGAAGGTGTAGGAAAGGGCTTAGACCCAGAATTTAACTTTATGGAGGTTGCAAGACCTTTTGCAATGCAGATTATGACAGAGAGTAATGGAAGCGATCGCAACAGTTTTCTCAATGAACTGGGGCGTCAAGCAGCTCAAGTCAGCAGTTCAGCTTTGAGTTTGCCCCGGCGCATTGAAGATACGATTGAAAAATTAGAGCGCGGCGACCTGCGAATTCGGGTGCGATCTATAGAATCAGACCGAATTATGCGGCGGATGAGCAGTATTCAGCTCTTAACCAACTATACTTTACTAATCAGTGCTTTCACCCTGTCAGCCACCATCCTATTCGTTAATGGTCATGTCGGGCTGGCGGTGGCAGTTATTCTGGTTTCAGTGGCTCTGGGGTTTGTCCTGATCCGCCAGCTCATGCGCCTCGACCGATTTGATCGTATGTTTTGATTACTGTAAAGTAAAGTTGCTGACGCCAGCAGATCATTTATGATATGTCGCTTCACGGGACTCTCCGATCCGGGACTTGTTCGTTCCGTAAACCAGGATGATTACCACATCGATCCTGATGGGAAATTTTTCATTGTTGCTGATGGCATGGGAGGACACGCAGGAGGCCAAGAGGCGAGTCAAATCGCTACTCACACCATTCATACCTATTTGAATGAGCATTGGCATTCAAGTGAGTCTTCTCAAGCTTTATTAGAAAAAGCCTTTTTCGAGGCGAATCAAGCCATAATTCAGGATCAAGACGATCATCCAGAGCGCTCAGACATGGGTACGACGGGCGTAGTGGTGGTTTTCCGGGAAAATCAGTCCTGGGTAGCTCATATTGGGGACTCTCGCCTTTATCGGCTCCGAAGCTCCAAGCTAGAGCAAATTACTGAGGATCATACCTGGGTAGCGCGAGCGATGAAAGCGGGGGAATTGACCCCAGAACAAGCTAAGATGCACCCCTGGCGTCACGTTTTGTCCCAGTGTCTAGGTCGTAAGGATTTGCGCCAGATTGATATCCAACCGATGGATGTGCAAGCGGACGACAAGCTGCTGCTGTGTAGTGACGGACTTACCGAAGAACTTTCGGATAATCTGATTGGGACTTACCTTAAATTGCCCTCCTTGGAAAAGGCAGCCGAGAACCTCGTTCAGGCGGCTAAAGATAAAGGGGGTAGAGACAATATCACCGTGGTGATTGTGGCACTTGGCCCCTCAAGCGGTGATTAGTCCTTAGTCAGCTACCTATAACTAGAGCTAACGGCTACGAACAAATGACTGAGTAGATTTACTCAGTCATTTGTTCGTATTGAGCAATTTTGCCTTTGACAACTTGATAAAACTACATCAGCCCTGGAGTTAAAGTCTCCGGGCTGGTTTTCATTCTTTTGGTATAACAGAAGTACACACGAAGAGAGATGGGCATTTTGTCAAATAATTGTTATCTTTCGTAATAAGAGCAGAAACAAAACCTGTTCGCCCCCGTCAAGCTTTACTACTTCGGTGCTTCATCTACTAAACAACACACTCACTCTAAAGTTGGAGTTAGCTATGAACCAGCCTATACAACTGTCTCTAGAACAACAATTCAGTATTCGCTCTTTTGAAACTCAGGTGGAGAATATGAGCCGGGAACAGGCTCAGCACTTCTTGGTCAAGCTCTACGAACAAATGATGATGCGCGAAGCGACATACAAGCATCTTCTAAAGCACCAATGGGGCTTAGAGCCAAATGCTCAATTTGAGTAGAGCATCTCGTGTCGCAGTAGGCGACCTCCGTCTCTTGCTTTGTTCCAAGAAGGAAAGAAGCTGGGGATGCCGGGGCGTCAACTTTAGTTCAAGTTTCGATAAAGCGTATCTTTTAAAACTGTTTACCGTTAAAACTGCTACTTATTTTATTTGCTGAAGTACAAGATTAGATTTTTTGATTAGTTTGTTCAATTACGCACTTCAGCAAGAAAATATTCCGGTCTGGAATTTGGAAGTTGCTTAATTTACACCAATTTTTTAGCTAAAAACTCAAACAGTGTTGGTTAGTTTGAGGTAACGAAACTAAAACCTAAACGCATTTTTGAGTGCTGGGTAACAAAGGCGCACAGGCCCAACCTACAATTATTTTTAACTTTTTATCATCCTGATATATCTGAAGAATAATCTGATGTTTGAATAGATTCAAGCTTGATCAGAATCTTCGGCTTTAGCTTCTCGAACTCCTGCTTGAGAAGACTTTTACTCATCTGCGGTTGGGCTGCTGATACTAAAGTCTGACTGGTATTCGCCCATTCTTGCAGCATTTGGCGTTGCAGAGGGGCAATCGTGGAGGTCATCACATTAGCACAGCGAGGGGGTTCTTCTAGGGCAAAGAATAAAATACGGTAGCACCCGCTTTCGCCTAACTGTCGCACCATTTGCTGACCCATCGGGGTTTTTAAATCTAGGTAGCAAGAGAGCCAACGCGGGCCAAGTTCGCGGTTGTAGAGGGCGGTAATCCACAGCAGCATTGGATGGGGAGACATCAAAAACAGAAACTGGTTGTAGCGGGTGCTGATGACACGATTGTGAATTTCTTGTTTATGCAGCATTACCCAGAGGGTTGCTAAACTCTCTTGGCTAGTGCGAAGCAGATGGGGAAATACAATTTCTGCAATGGGTTTGTTCTTGGGCCAGGAAGTTAAGCGACAGACTTCATCAGCTGAGGGTAGATTCTTGGGTTTAGCCTCAGCGACAACTGGTAGTTTGGATAAAACTGCACCGATGCGCTGACCAAGTTGCCGACCTTGACCAAAGCGTTGTTCTAAAGGTTGTAATGCTTGTAAGACTTGAGCGGCGGTTTGCGGGCGATCGCTTGGTGCTTTGGATAGACAGCTAAGTACCAAATTTTCTAATGCCTTTGGCAATTTCAGATCGGGGTTAACGGACTCAAAGCTTCGAGGGGGCATGAAGTGATGGGCTTTGTACCAACCGCCAAATGAGTGAGTTTCTGCCATTAAGGGCATTTCACCTGTGAGCATTTCAAACATCATCACGCCCAGACTGTAAATATCAGAGCGATTATCGAGTTCTCTACCTTCCATTTGTTCGGGAGAACAATACGCCAGAGTACCCATAAATGAGTTGGTCTGAGAACTATCTGATTGGAGTAGTTTGGCGATGCCAAAATCCAAAATCTTGACCAATTCACCTAAAGTGGTGTCTTGAACGATGGAAATATTGCTCGGCTTAATATCCCGATGAATAATTGGGCAGAGTTCGCCATCTAAAAGGATGCCTTGGTGAGCGCGTTGTAACCCT
This sequence comes from Funiculus sociatus GB2-C1, assembly GCF_039962115.1. NCBI lineage: Bacteria > Bacillati > Cyanobacteriota > Cyanophyceae > Coleofasciculales > Coleofasciculaceae > Funiculus > Funiculus sociatus. The sequence continues at coordinate 75,887 of NZ_JAMPKJ010000007.1, forward strand.
AAACAAATTTGGCGAGTTGTATTTAAAAACCTCGGCACGGATAGGGGACGATCTCTGAGAACGTCGCTAAGGCTATCTCCTTGCAGAAATTCCATCACGTAGAACGGGATTTCTGTTTCGTCTACGCCATAATCTCTAACTCGGACAATGTGTATGCTTTGTTCTCCTAATACAGCGCAGATAGTGGCTTCTCGCTCGAAGCGATCGCGCATTTTTTGATTCAGCAGTGTCTGGGAGAGAAACTTGACGGCTACGGTGACACCTCCCAGTAACATATCTTTGGCTTGATAAACTCTGCCCATTGCGCCTTTACCTACCAACTCCACGAGTTGATAGCGATTAGCGAGTAAGCGACCATTGTTGGGATCTGGCGTCATAGTTAGGCTCCTAAAACGCGGAGCATCTGTCGGGGAGGGATTGGGGACTGGGGATTGGGGATTGGGGACTGGGGATTGGGGAGAAGATCAATTACCAATTCCCAATTTCTAATCCAAAATGCTATAACGGCTTTTACCAAAAACCAGGAAGTTTCAAGTCTTAACGACAGAACTTACACCGCATCATTTATTTGCCCTAATCCCTATAGGTAAGGAGGCGAGGGCGTAAATTCTAAAAGATGAAAGCTTAAGGGCGAAGCCTCAAGTCTATAAAATGAAACGGTTATGAGTTTCTAGACAAAGAGCGAGGAAAAACTAGAGGTGGAAATTTACTGGTTGATATTTCATACTTTAATATTTCACACTTTATACTTCACACTTTATACTTTTTGCTGACTGCCCGCACCCCAAAGCGAGTGAGCGATTAAGAATAGTTTGATTCTGGCAGACGCTCTAGGGTACCCTCCATCGTGCTGGTTAAAAAATGACCTGCCATGATGCCACTGGATAGGTAGTAGGTGTTGTCGCTCATCCTGTGCAGGGTTTCAAAGCCACTGCGCCGTTGGCGATCGCCTAATACCCAGTAGCGCTGAACAATGGATTCTGGCGTAACCCAGCCCTCGCCTTCAACGCGACCTAAGACATTGTGCTGTAGGACAAAGGTATATTGGCGATCGCCTGCATCAAAACGCCCGCGATACTGCAAAGAAATTTCCTGGCGATCGGTACTAGGAAAGCTCAGCATTGTCACCATTGTGAACCAATTTTCTCTACCCCAAGCTACTAAGGTTCTGCCTCTCACGGTGATTGGCATCTCGTTGCGCTCCAGCCAAGTTCCCTGTAGCCTCCAGCGTCCTGCCTCCATTAAAAACGTGTGACCCACGCTTGTCTACCTTGCTGCCTATATGAAACACCGCCAGGAACTATTCTTCCGTTGCAGGCAATACGGTTGGGATCGGGCGTGGGTTCAGGGAAGAGTGGGAGAGTGGGAGAATTTTTGAACTCAACCTCTGATCACTCTCATCCCATGATGCCACCACCTCTAGATATCCAAATTAACCCTATTGCCGTTCCCGGATAAAATTAGATTAAAAGCGGCAAGTAAATTTAGTATAACCGGACTATTGTGACGAATAATCCCATATACTTTTGTGGCTTTATGCCCTCGCTGATTTTAGTATTATTACTCACGAGAGCGAAGAACTGGGATTGTACAGACGCAATAAATCGCGTCTGTTGTTTTGAGTTTTGAATTAATAATTCCTCACCTTGCGTCTTTTGAGTTGTGGGGAAGATGGACATCGCCCAACAGCACTGCTTTCTTAGCACCTGTGACTTGGGGAAGGTTGCCGGGAATTCCTAGATTACGCCAGTATGCTAAAACGGCGAAGGCGATCGCTTCTTTAAAATCGGCATTCACACCAGCTTCATCCGTTGTTAACACCGGAACAGGCTCCAGAGTTGCTTGTAGGCGTTGCTTTAAGTAAAGATTGCGGCTGCCGCCACCACACAATAACACCTCGTCGGGCATCCGAGGCAGAAAAGTCCGGTAGCTGTGGACAATTGACGCAGCGGTGAGTTCAGTCAGCGTTGCCAACAAGTCAGCGGTACTAAGCTCATAAGCCGAAGCGTCTGCTATACAGTGTTGTAGATATTCAAAGCTAAATAGCTCTCGACCCGTAGATTTGGGGGGTGACTGCTGGAAGTAGTCTTGGCTTAGCCATTGGTCAACCAACGCCTTACAGGGAGTACCTGTTGCCGCCCACGCACCGTCTTGATCGTAGGTTTTGCTTCCATTGGTAAAATGCTGCACCGTTAAGTCTAGAAGCGCATTTCCCGGCCCGGTGTCCCAGCCTCGGATGTCTTCTAGCCAGTTGCCCTGACGCGCTGGTAGATAAGCGACATTACCGATACCGCCGATATTTTGGACACATCGGTGCTTGTCGGGGTGGCTCAATAAATAAGCATCTACTGCTGGCACCATAGGCGCACCTTGTCCACCGACGGCAATATCCGCAGCCCGGAAATTATTTACAGTTGGAATGCCTGTCAGATGGGCAATTAAGGCACCCCGACCTAATTGCAGACTGTACCCCATTTTGGATTTGGGATTTGGGATTTTTTTTAATCCAGAATCTAAAATCGGCAATTCCAAATCGTCTGTGGGCGGGCGGTGGTAAACATTTTGGCCATGGGAGCCAATTAATTCGGCGGTCGGGTTGCCGTTTTGGATGTTTTGGGCGGCTTGTGCAAAAACGTATGCGATCGCATCATCTAATTGGGCAAATTCTGCCATTGACAAAGATGCTCCGCCACAAACTTCTAGAATTTGCTTGGACAAAGCATCTGGATAAGGATAGGTAGCTCCAGCTAACAAAGTCACTTCTATATCCAAGTCTTTACCAGAAATTTCCACTAAAGCAGCATCAATACCATCCACTGATGTGCCGCTTATCAAACCAATTACGCGCATCATTTAAGCAATAAGAACTGAAATATCTTTTTAATTTTCCCTACTCGCTGTGCCAAATTCAAATTAATTTTATCTACTTGTAATGAAAACTATATTCTAGAAATGTGCAATATTAATTGGTAAACCGCTACATCCAGAGGGCAGCCCATGACCTCAGCCGAGACACCATTTGCCGTCGGTTTCACCCTTCCCGACCACACTCAGTTACCAGAGTCGGATGGCACATTTGTGAAAAACTTACAAGAACATCCTCAGAGCATTCTACTGACAGACTCTATAGAGCCAGTCTTAGTGCAACTGCATCCCGATAGTCAATACTGCATCGGTCAAGATAGCGGTATCTATTGGCGGATAACAGAACCCCCAGAAAGAGGAGCAGAAGCACCAGACTGGTTTTATGTGCCGAATGTCCCGCCAACTTTGAATGGTAAAGTGCGGCGTTCTTATGTCTTGTGGCAAGAATACGTTGCACCTCTGATTGTGCTGGAGTTTGTCTCAGGGGATGGTTCCCAAGAACGAGACAGAACGCCGATAACTGGCAAATTTTGGGTTTACGAGCAGGCGATTCGCGTTCCCTTCTATGGCATCTATGAAGTAAATCTGGCACGAGTGGAAGTGTACCAATTAATTAACGGGCGCTATCATGTGATGCAGCCTAACGAGCGCGGACACTATCCCATCGAGCCTTTAGGGGTAGAATTGGGCATTTGGCAGGGTCAATATATGAATATGGAACTCCCGTGGTTGCGTTGGTGGGATCACGAAGGGAAGCTCCTGCTCACAGGGTGGGAGCGTAACCAACTGGCAGAAGAACGCGCTGAACGCTTGGCAGAAAGGTTAAGAGCAATGGGCGTTAATCCCGACGAGCTAACTTAGGGGATTGGTAATTGGAAATAGCTAGGAGTTAAGAGTTAATAACTTCTAACTTTCCATCACCCATCACATCAAATTCAGTGGGTCAACATCAATTGTCAAGCTGACAGAGGACGGGCAAAGAAGACGCAATTGATTAAAATCTGGCAAATGTGGCAGCGAATCCGGCGCAAACTTCAGCATAATTTGCCATCTGTATCGATTCGCCACCCGTAAGATACTAGCGGGTGCTGGCCCTAATATCTCGTAACCAGTGCTATCCTCATCTTTCTGAGTAAGCGTTGCTGCCAACATTTCGGCAGTTTCCTGAACTTGCGCGGCATCAGTGCTGCTTAGCCGCAATAGAATTAAACGCCCGTAGGGGGGATAGTTCAGCGCCTCTCGTTGTTGTAATTCTGTCTCGATAAAAGACTGGTACTCGTGACGGCGTACTGCCTGAATTACTTGATGCTCTGGGGTGTAAGTTTGAATAATTACTCGACCGGGGTCATTGCCTCGACCAGCACGACCTGCAACTTGTGTCAAGGTTTGAAATGCTCTTTCTGAAGCTCGGTAGTCGGGTAGATTTAGCAAACCATCGGCAGCGACAACTCCCACGAGTGTCACCTGAGCTAAATCTAGGCCTTTGGTAAGCATTTGAGTCCCCACTAACAAATCGGCTTCCCCATTAGCAAAGCGGGTCAGCAGGGTTCGGTGAGCACCTTTGGTGCGGGTGGTGTCGCTATCGAATCGGATGAAACGCAATTGGGGGAAAGCTTGCGCTAATTCTTGGGCGACTCGCTGGGTACCGCTGCCGAAAAATTTCAGGTAGGGGGAACCGCATTCGGGACAGGATTGAGGATGCGATCGCACAAAGTTACAGTAGTGACATCGTAACAATTCCGCCGCATCCTCATGGGTGTGGTGATACGCCAGAGAAACATCGCAGTGCGGACACTCCACCACATACCCACAACTGCGACAAGAAACAAAGGTACTGTGTCCCCGCCGATGGATAAATAAAATCCCCTGCTGTCCTCGTTCTTGCAGTTGTTGCAGTCCCTCAGTCAGCGACCGACTAAAAATGGATCGATTCCCCTGCTGCAACTCAGAGCGCATATCTACTACTTCTACAGGTGGTAGCGGACGCGATTGAATGCGTTCTGGTAATGAGAGGTAATGGGTGATTGGGGATTGGGGATTAGGGATTGGGGATTGGGGATTGGGGCTTCCCTCAATCCCAGACTCTCGGCTGAACCCCTGGTTAATATTCACCCAGGTTTCTAAAGAGGGTGTGGCGGAACCTAAAAGTAGGGGGCAATTTTCCAACTCAGCACGCCAAGTAGCGACGGTGCGGGCGTGGTAGGTTGGCGCTGGTTGGTCTTGCTTAAAGCTGGAGTCGTGTTCTTCATCTAAGATTATCAGCCCCAGTCGCGGTAAGGGGGCAAAGATGGCTGAACGGGTGCCAATTACTACTTGAGCTGCACCTGCGAGCATTTGCCGCCAAGTATCATAACGTTCGCCATCGGAAAGGGCGCTGTGATAAACGCAGACTTTATTGCCAAAACGGGCGCGGAATCGGTCGGTTAGCTGAGGCGTAAGACCAATTTCTGGCACTAGAACGAGTGCTGATTGCCCTGATTCTAAGATGGGCGCGATCGCTTGTAAATATACCTCTGTCTTCCCGCTCCCCGTCACCCCATGCAACAGCACCTCAGCAAACCCAGATAAATTTGTGATAACTTCCAATGCCTGAGCTTGGTCATTTGTCAACTCTTTCGGTTGATCCTCAGCTAAAGCGGGTTCTGCTGCACTCCGCAACATCTCCCGCTCTTGAATTACAACGCAACCTTTTTGCTCCAGGGTCTTGACAGTGGATGAACTGGCGTTGCAAATTTGCAGCAACTCTGTCAGCCATAAATCACCGCCGCGTCTTCGCAGCACTTCCAAAATTTCTCGTTGGCGTTGTGTCACATCCATCGGGAAGACATCCACAACTAGCGTTACTGCTTTCTGTAACTTTGGGCGTCCTTTTCTTGGCGGTTCTAGGTAACTTTCTACCAAGTTATTCCGCAATAACTCCCGTACTGCTCGATATGCTCCTCTGACTTGACGTTGCAGGTAGGCGAAACTATAGTCTCCAGCACTTTGAGCTTGCAGGATTTCTAGAATTTGGCGAGCCAGTGGACTAAGGTATTGGGGATTGGGGATTGGGGATTGGGGATTGGGGATTGGGAAATCTCCCTTGTCTTTTTTAATAAGGCGGATTCTTCGCTGCGATCGCCCTAGCAATCCTGGTGGCAATGCTACCCGAATCACTTGAATTAACTGAGTATAGTAATATTCAGCTACTCGGTTGAGCAGCTGCCAGTAGCTAGGCGGGAAAAACCCAGCACTGACCACATCCTCAACATCCTTTATTTTGGCGCTATTCAGTTCCGGTGGTGGTGCGTCTTTTATGCGGATAGCGATCGCTCCCAGCACCTGCGCCCCAAACGGCACACTCAGAATATCCCCCGGCTGCACTTGCAACTCACTTGGCAAGCGGTACGTATACAATTTCTTTTGCGCTTCTGCCTCTGGACAATCTACCAGCACTTCAACCCACCGATTCTCTGGAGAACCAGACTGGTAGGACGCTCTACTCTCCAGCGCACTGCCTTGTAGCACGAAATTGGGATTTGACGACATACTCTTTCCCCTCCACCTTGGCAGTCGGATGCCATCACCCGGCAAACCCCTTCCTGGCGCTTACTGTAACCAGTTAATTTTAGCTGGCTGTTGACCTTTCAGGGATTGGGGATTGGGAACTGGGGATTGGGGATTGGGGATTGGGAAAAGTCAACTTAAGCCCCGGCGAATGAATTCGCGGCTACAAAAACCAAATCCGCCTGCCTTGGCTAACGGAAAATCAAGACTTTTGAAACCCTCGCACCATCGGGGTTTTGTCTGTATAGCTGCGGTTTTAACCGCCAAGCTCTTCTTAAATTGACATCAATGAGTCTTATTTAATCCCTAGTCCCCAGCCCCTATTCCCTAGCCCCTAGTCCCCAGCGCCTAGTCCCTAACCCCCAGTCCTAAGTAAATTTGCTACCCTCTATCTATCATGCAAAGAGCGCATGTGTGTTTTTCTCCCTATTGATAGAGAGCGAAGCTAATAATTATATGAGATCCTGTTGGCATAACCAATTAAATTTTAAAAACTTTTAGAATCGCTTAGTTACAACAGGAGGCAGCAAAACTATCAAAAATCCCAAACATAAGCATTTGCTATAAGTTATTTCAAGGAATTTTATCCACGACGTGAAAGCTAAAGGCAACCGTCTGATAGACTAAAGCTTTACCTTCATTTCTCCTGATTTTTTATCCGAATCTCCACCAAATCTAAAGGAATTATATATTCTGTAATCAGGAGAACAATCAGAAAAGAATATTTTGGTAGCCTAAAAAAGCAATTTGCTTTCTCAACAGGTGGGAAAAAGACATTTTGATTGTTTCAATACTGGTAGCTGATTTGCTTAAGTCATTATCAGATAAACGAACAACAAAAATAGCAGAGAAGTAAAAAGGAGAAATAAAAATTGAGCCTTGATTCTTTGCTTATAGAGCTTGTCTTCAGTCCGTCATGGATATGTACAAAGAGAGCAATCATCTAAACACACTCGCTTTATCCAATACCGACTCAGACCTTGTTATGAATATTGCTGAACTGAACCCAAGTGACGCTCTGGAATCTATATCTGATAACGATTTTGCAGATATTCCCCAACACCATCTAGAGGAATCTGATGAAATAGGCAGTGTCGAAGCTGAAATCTCAGAGGAAGTGGATAAATTAGCGGCTGGTCGCCCTTCCGGCTACCGCAAAACCGTTTCCGACGACACAGTGGGAGCTTTCTTTAAAGAGATGGCACGCTATCCACTTCTGAAACCAGAGGAAGAAGTAGAGTTAGCGCATCGCGTCCAATTTTTAGTAAAAATAGAGGCGCTTCAAGAAAAATTGCAAGAGGAGTTGGGACGCAAGCCTACAAAGGCAGAAATAGCAGCAGCAGATGGCATGACGGAAAGGCAGCTTGAGCATCACCTTTATCGCGGTAGAGTAGCGAAAAGGAAGATGATTCGCTCAAACCTGCGCTTGGTTGTTTCTATTGCTAAACGTTATTTAAATCGGGGCGTTCAATTTCTGGATTTGATTCAGGAAGGCGCACTCGGATTAAACCGCGCGACGGAAAAATTCGACCCAGACAAAGGTTATAAGTTTTCTACCTATGCCTATTGGTGGATTCGTCAAGCAATTACCCGGACAATTGCGAATGATGCTCGGACAATTCGCTTGCCAATCCACATTGTTGAGAAGCTGAATAAACTCAAAAAAGCGCAGCGGGAATTAAAGCAAGAATTGCACCGCAATCCGACAGAAGAGGAAATGGCGAAGGCTCTAGAAATTGAGCCAAATCAGTTGCGGCAGTTGTTGCAGTTGCGGAGGCGATCGCTTTCTCTAAATCATCGCATAGGTAAGGGTGAAGAAACCGAACTGATGGATCTTCTGGAAGATGGTGATAACCAATCTCCTGAAGAACAAATGAGCGAAGCGATGATGCGTCAGGAAATTTGGGAAGTCTTAGGAGACGTTCTCACAGAGCGCGAAAAAGATGTCATCTCTCTGCGGTATGGTTTAACTAGCAGCGAACCCTACACATTAGAAGAAGTCGGCTGTTTGTTCAATCTTTCCCGCGAACGAGTGCGTCAGATTCAAAGCAAAGCAATGCGGAAACTGCGCCGTCCTCAAGTCGCTAAACGCTTGAAAGGCTGGCTTAGTTAAGTTAATAGCTAATAGCTAATGGTAATTTACAATTAGCTATTAGCTATTAGCTATTAACAAATGATCAATGATTTGAATTTGCGCCCAGCTACTCCAGCTGATGTGCCAGTGCTGTTTCGCTTGATTGAGAGGCTGGCAGAGTATGAAAAACTATCTCATGCTGTCACTGGCAATGCTAACGACCTGAAAGAACACTTATTCGGCTCTAAACCCTATGTGGAGGCGATTATAGCTGAATATAATGGGCAAGCGGTCGGGTTTGCCCTGTTTTTTCATAACTATTCGACGTTTCTCACCAAGCCGGGAATTTATCTGGAAGACTTGTTTGTTCTCCCCGCATATCGTCGTCAAGGTATTGGTAAACAGATTTTTAGCTATTTGGCAAAGCTTGCAGTTGACCGTGGCTGCGGCCGGATGGAGTGGAGCGTGCTGGATTGGAATCAACCCGCGATCGCTTTCTATGAGCGCATTGGTGCAGATGTCTTACCCGACTGGCGGATTTGCCGAGTGGCTGGCGAATCCCTCACCAACCTAGCATCTGCACCATTAACCTCTTCTGCCAGTGACGTAGGCAGCCGTTAGAGGGTGCTGTGGGGATGCAAATATCTGGGTAACTGAACCGGATTCGATCAATTGTCCAGCGCCATTTTGAACCCAAAATAGCGCCACACCATCAGCAATGCGCTTTGCCTGTGCCAGATTATGGGTGACGATTAAATCCTCTACCACTTCACTAGAAAGCGGATCGAGGACACAGCCGTCTGACGGGGTTGTCCCCCGTCAGACTTACGTTACCCAAATTCGTGATTGCCGAAAACGCTCGGCTAACCAAGAAGATATTACCGCATTAATTAGTAATAGAAAGCTTACTAATACTAGGGCGGAGGCGTAGGCATTTGATTTCACTAATCTGCATGGACGAGCGCCCGGAATGAATGATTGACTCTGGCATTCGATCTATGTAACCCCTGGTAAAGATTAAAGCAGCTATTCCGGGAAAAGGGTTGGGGGTTAGGTTTCTAATAGCAGGTTGACAAAAACAGTGTACTATGTGTATCTAATAGAGAATTAGTGGTATGAGATTGCTAAACGCGATCGCTCTCTTAAAAAAACACTTATTTTAAACTCTAATCGGAATCTTTATCGCCAATTCAGCCCCTTTTCCGGGTACAGAAATACACTCTAAATTTCCCTTATGTTTTTCAACAATAATTTGGTAGCTAATCGCTAAGCCAAGCCCAGTCCCTTTACCAACAGTTTTCGTGGTGAAGAAAGGATCGAATAGTCTTTGCTTAACCTCTGGTGTAATACCTAAACCATTGTCTATAATCCGGATTTCTACTTGATTGCGGTCTACAACCTTGGTGCAAATCCAGATAGTGCCGGGATCGTCTTTAATTTCTTCTAGCGATCGCTTACGGTTGTACTCATCTAGAGAATCAATCGCATTCGTGAGTAAATTCATAAATACTTGATTGATTTGTCCGGCATAGCACTCGACCAAGGGCAATTCGCCATATTCTTTAATCACCTGAATTTCAGGATGCCCCGGTTTATTTTTGAGTTGATTTTGCAAAATCACTAGCGTACTATCAATGCCCTCGTGAATATCAACTTCTTTCATGTCCGCTTCATCCAAACGAGAAAAGTTTCTTAGAGAAAGAACAATTTGACGTATACGCTCAGCTCCCACTCTCATAGAGGACAAGATTTTCTGAAAGTCCTCGGTCAGGTAGTTAAGCTCAATGTCTTCAATATGCGTTTGAATTTCCGGGGCAGGATCGGGGTAGTGCTGCTGATACAAATCCAGCAATTGCAATAAATCTTGCAGGTATTCATTCGCAGGGGTAACATTGCCATAGATGAAGTTAACCGGATTATTAATTTCATGGGCTACGCCAGCCACTAATTGACCCAAACTAGACATTTTTTCCGTTTGAATCAATTGGGTTTGAGTTTGTTTTAACTCGTATAATGTTTGTTCCAACTCTTTAGCTTTGTCTCGGTATTTAGCTTCAGCTTTTTGAATTTTTTCAAATAAACGAGCATTTTCCCAAGCCGTGGCGATTTGTCCAGCCAAAGTGTTGAATGTATCGAGATCGGTTTGGCTGAAGCGATCGCTTTGGTAATCTTGGATATTAAGCACCCCCAAAAGCGTGCCACGACTGATCAGCGGGATTGCTACCTCGGAACCCCCTTGACCAGGTTGTAATTCTTTTTCTGTCAATAGATTACTGATATCATCCACCCAGACAGGTTGGTGTGTTCTGGCGGCATGAGCGACAATAGAGCGATCGCACTCCAGCGAGATATAGGCACTTTCGTCTTGCCTGAGTATATCGTAACTGCCAGAATCAGCCCACCTAACCAGTTTGCTGTTTGTTTGATCTAATAGATATATCTGAACATAGTGTAAACCAAAGCGATTTTGCATCAAGGCGATCGCTTCCCGCAATAGCAGTTCCGGGTCTAGGATCGCTTTCGACAGTTCGCTGACGGCAACCGTAACGTGTTGACTGACTTCCAGTTCGCGGGTACGCTCTTCTAAGCCTTGAAGCAATTTACCGACTTGTTCTGCCATCCCATTGAAACTCAAAGCTAGCACCCCAATTTCATCCTTTGATTTGATAGAAGTACGAGCATTGAGGTTGCCAGCAGTGAATTGAGTCACTGTCCCAGCCAGATTAATCAACGGCTGAGTCAGGAGCTCTCCGATCGTAATCGCCGCGATAATGACTAAACCTGCAATGATCGCAGCCAGCAACAGCGTGTCGCGGATTTGGGCTTCGATAGGCGCGAGAAATACCGATTGAGGCTGGACGAAAACCACAAACCACGGCTGCGTCTTTAGCTTGGTAACTGCTGCTGCGTTCGGCTCGTTGTTTGTAGAGGATAAGGCAGTTGTAAAGTAAGGGGATGTTGCAGCGTTATCTAGACCTTGCTCAAAAGCAGGCAAATTTGTCGAGAAGTCTGCCGTTTTACCCTTCGGCAACCGTCCTTCTGCTTGTAGAGCTTTCACTTTAGCTGGTGGGAGTGGTGTTACCGATTTAAAATTTAACTCAGGTGCTTTGCTGTGAGCTAAACGGATATGGTTTTCGTCCAGCAAAATCGCAAAAGATGCGCTTCCTCTCACTAGGTCGGTATTTTGGCTAACCAATCGCTGAATCACGGCAGCCTTATAACAGATATGCAAGACACCAATAATATTTCCAGAGGCATTCCGTACCGGACTACTGAAGTACAAACTGACCTCATTAGTCGTTGGGGAAAACTCGATGGGCGAGACATAGGGTAAGCCAGTTTTAAACGGTCGTTCAAAGTAATCTCGGTCAGATTTATCTATACCAATATCTGGTGTATACGTATCAATGACAGCTCGCCCCTGGCGATCGAGCAGCGCGTATGATGAGATATTCAACGTATCTTTACGGCTGAGCGATCGCAAAGCGCCCTCGACTTCTGAAGCGATACTTTGTCTCTGGTTAGCAGGTAAACTTAAATACTTCGCTAAGACTGGCAACTGAGCTTCAACCCGGACAGCATCTAGATTAGAGGAGATAAAGGCATCTATACTCAGGGCCGTTTGGGAGGCAGATGTTAGGAGGGTTTGATTGGCATTTTTTGTCAGCTCCTTTTGCATGGTTCGCTGATTCAAGAATGCCAGTACTAGCAAGGGGAGGAGCGCCACACCCAAGAAAGAAAAGATCAGCTTAGTGCGTAGGGTATAAAGTTGGAACTGTTTCACAGTCAATTTACCTTTTGTAATTGCTGTACAAAGGACGGCTCGATCAGTTTTTGAATATCTAGTGCAGCGTTTAGCCCTCCAGTGCGAGTATAGAAGTCGGCGTAGAATTTGGCTGTATGATACAGCGACTCGGATGTAGAACCGGGAGTAAAGGCTTTTAAATTGTCTTGCAAAGTGTATAACTGGACTCCATCGGTGGAAACTTCTTCAGGTTTGAGGTTTAGTTTTTTGGCAATCAGTGCATTACTTTCTTCTGGATGAGCCTTCCAGTAATCTTGGGCTTGGAACCAAGCTCGGATAAATGCTTGTATTTGAAGAGGGCGATCGCGTACTACCGAAGTGCGAAATGCGATGACATTCGGAAGCAATCCAGGTGTTTGCTTAGTGCTAAGTAGCACCTTTGCCCCGGCTTTAACCGCTTGCCCTGTGTAGGGTTGCCACGTATTTCCAGCTTGAATGTCACCACTTTGTAAACCCGCTGGAACCGATTCTGGTTCTACATTGACGAGAGTCACGTCATTAGTGGTGAGGTGATTTTTGTGCAGCAAGGTGCTGATAAATAATTCTCCAAAATCACCTAATTTCGTGCCGATTCGCTTGCCTTTTAAGTCCTTCATACTTTTAATATCGCGCTGCACCACCAAAACGTCCGCACCCGCTGATTGATCCGTCACCTGAGTAATCTGCACGTCAGGGTTTTTCCCAATAATGTTGATGATGCTACCCAAAGAGGTAGCGATCCCGTCGGTTCTGTCAGCACTGAAGGCAGAGATTGATTCTATGTAGTTTTCTATATAGACGGGTTCAACTTTCACCCCTTGAGCCGTGAAGAAACCTTTTTCGTAAGCGATCGCTATCGGAAAATTTCCAGGCCACAGATTGTAGATAACTCTCAGGGTCGGAAGCTCGCTTCGGGAACTAACAGTTGTCGTACTATTACAGGAGGTGATGAGTACAATGCTTAACAAGAAAAGAGATAGAAAGCGAAAAAATCGAGATTTCATACAGACCGATTGATTTTGTAACGGCATGGGAGTATATTAATTAAGTGTCAGTTTCCCGATTGCAACTGCTGTACAAAAGAGGGATTAATCAGTTTTTGAATATCTGGTGTAGTGCTTAGCCCCCCGGTGCGAATCGAGAAGTCGGCATACAATTTGGTGGTATGGTACAACGACTCTTCTGTGGAGCCGGGAGTAAACGCCTTTAAGTTTTCTTTCAAGGTGGAAAGCTGAATGTTATCGGTTGAAACGGTCTCAGGTTTAATCTTCAGCCGCTTAGCAATCAGTGCTTTGCTTGCTTGGGGATTTGCTTTCCAGTAATCTTGGGCTTGGAACCAAGCTCGGACAAATGCTCTTATCTGTCCAGGGCGATCGCGTATTATATTGCTGCGAAACACAATGACATTCGGAATCAACCTAGGCGTTTGCTTACTGGTAAATAGTACCTGCGCTCCGGCTTTCACTGCCTCTAATGTGTAGGGATACCAAGTTTGTCCGGCTTGAATATCACCGCTTTTTATGTGTGCTGGAATCGCTTCTCCTTCTATATCGACTAGCGTCACGTCATCGGTAGTAAGACCATTGCTCTCCAGCATCTTGACAACAAACAATTCTCCGTAGTCGCCTAACTTCACGCCGATTCGCTTGCCCTTCAAGTCAGCCACACTTTTAATATTGCGTTGCACCACTACGGTGTCAGCACCAGCCGATTGATCCGTCACCAGCACAATCTGCACCTCTGAGTTTTTCTCAATAATGCTCATCAGGCTACCCAAAGCCAGGGTAATCCCATCGTATTTGCCAGCACTGAAATCAGAGATAGACTGTAGATAGTTTTCTGAATACACAGGTTCAACTTTCACCCCACCAGCCGCCAGGAACCCTTTTTCTTGAGCGATCGCTATCGGAAAATACCCAGGCCACAGAGTGTAAACAACTTTCAAAGGCGGACTTTCTGGGCGGGAAGTCACCGTTGTTGTACGATTGCAAGCTGTAATGAGTAAAATGCTCAACAGAAAAAAAGATACAAAACGAAGAAATCGAGATTTCATTCAGACCTGCATTGATGCGTGTGAGTAAATGTAATCATATTGGCTTTTGTGTCAACTTCCCGATTGCAACTGCTGTATAAATGAAGGAACAATCAGTTTTTGAATATCTGGTGCAGTGCTTAGCCCCCCGGTGCGAATCGAGAAGTCGGCATACAATTTGGTGGTATGGTACAACGACTCTTCTGTGGAGCCGGGAGTAAACGCCTTTAAGTTTTCTTTCAAGGTGGACAGCTGAATGTTATCGGTTGAAACGGTCTCAGGTTTAATCTTCAGCCGCTTAGCAATCAGTGCTTTGCTTGCTTGGGGATTTGCTTTCCAGTAATCTTGGGCTTGGAACCAAGCTCGGACAAATGCTCTTATCTGTCCAGGGCGATCGCGTATTATATTGCTACGAAACACAATGACATTCGGAATCAACCTAGGCGTTTGCTTACTGGTAAATAGTACCTGCGCTCCGGCTTTCACTGCCTCTAATGTGTAGGGATACCAAGTTTGTCCGGCTTGAATATCACCGCTTTTTATGTGTGCTGGAATCGCTTCTCCTTCTATATCGACTAGCGTTACGTCATCGGTAGTAAGACCATTGCTCTCCAGCATCTTGACAACAAACAATTCTCCGTAGTCGCCTAACTTCACGCCGATTCGCTTGCCCTTCAAGTCAGCCATACTTTTAATATCCCGATGCACCACTACGGTGTCAGCACCAGCCGATTGATCGGTTTCCAAGACAATGTGGATATCTGGGTTTTTCCCAATGATGCTCATCACACCACCCAATGTTACGATGATGCCATCATATTTACCTGCACTAAAATCAGAAACAACCCCTAAATAGTTTTCTGAATACACAGGTTCAACTTCCACCCCCTGTTCTGCGAAAAATCCTTGTTCTGAAGCTATTTCCATCGGGAAATATCCAGGCCACAGATTGTAGGCAATTCGCAGGGGTGGAAGCTCAGGCTTAGAGGTTATAGAGGTTCTACCATTGCAGGCTGTAACCAGCACAATGCTGAGCAATAAAAGAGACACAAAGCGGAAAAATTGAAATTTCATATTAAATGACTTTTGATGTTTAAATGCATGAAATAATGCTATTTTTTTGTCATTTTCCTGCCTGCAACGGCTGCACAAAAGAAGGATTAATCAGTTTTTGAATATCTGGGGCAGTGGTTAGCCCTCCGGTGCGAATATAGAAGTCAGCGTACAATTTTGCGGTATGGTACAACGACTTGGTTGTAGAACCGGGAGTAAACGCTTTTAAGTTGTCTTTTAAGGTGTACAACTTGACACCCTCAGTAGAAACTTCTTCGGGTTTGATGGAGAGCGTTTTCGCAATCAGTGCTTTACTTTCTTCGGGATTTGCCTGCCAATAGTCTTGAGCTTGAAACCAGGCGCGAATAAATGCTTGAACGTCTTTTGGGCGATCGCGTACTACCGAGGTGCGAAACACAATTACACTTGAAATTAAACCGGGTGTATCCTTACTGCTGAATAATACTCGCCCTCCAGATTGGGTAACTTCAGATAGGTACGGTTCCCAAGTATGTCCTGCTTGAATATCACCGCTCTTAAAACGTGCTGGAACCGATTCTCCTTCTACGTTGACTAGGGTTACATCATCGGTAGTCAAACCATGTTGCTGGAGCATTTCGCTCACAAATAATTCTCCTTCGCCTAACCTGACTCCGAGCCGCTTGCCTTTCAAGTCAGCGACACTTTTAACATCCGGGCGAGCTACAATTGAGTCCGAACCAGCCGATTCATCAGTTGCGATCGCAATCTGCACATCTGGGTTTTTCCCAATAATGCTCATCAGGCTACCTACTGTGAGGGCGACTCCATCATATTTTCCAGCAGCGAACTCAGACACCGAATCTAAAAAGTTTTGGATATAGACGGGTTTGACTTTCACCCCTTGAGCCGTGAAGAATTCTTTTTCAGATGCGATCGCTATCGGAAACAGTCCAGGCCACAGATTGTAGCCGACTTCCAAGGGCGGCTGTTCTGGGCGGGAAGTTACGATTGTCGTACCATTGCAAGCTGTGACGAGTACCAGGCTTAGCAAGAAAAGGGACGCAAAGCGGAGAAGTCGAGATTTCATAAAACTAAATTTGTGACTGAACTAGAGTCCTACTGCCTTTCGCAGTTAATCTAATAGGATGGCGATTCTTAACTCCTGCGCTTGTCTTGGGGATTGATCGCTGTCCAGAACGCTTGGTGACGTTTCCCTCCGCTGAGCCAAGAGTTGAGTGATGCGCTAAGAAGGCTACCGCCTCCGGTTCCTTTCTTAGAGTTCCCAATTTTGTCTAAGATTTAACGGTGGTATTGTATATCTGTGGTTGATGGTGTTGGTATCAATGCAGGTCAATTAGTTTACAAGTGAATCCACAATTGCAAAACACCTTTGCCTTGCGATTACGGTCTGGTGTATGAGATAACGCGACTTGGTATAAGTAGATTAAGCACAAATCAATATAAAATCCCTCGAACAAGCGCGAGTGCAGCCCTTGAGGTAAGCGATTTTTCTTGAGTTGAACAAATAACTCTACTCAACCAGTCCATCCATTTAAAATTCAGGGGGAATGGCCTAATGACCATTTGGGTAAACGAACAAATCGATCCGTCTGGTATGATCCATGCTTGCATTGCCTGTTGTAATGAGGAGCAGGCAAAAGATTGTCATGATTCCTATAAACAGAACTTGACTGAAGTTCAAAAATGTGCAGGTTGGATTGCTAGATTGCGGACAGTTGATTCTTGGGACGAAGTGCCAGTTAACGCCCTAAAGCTAGATTAATAATCGATGAAAGCTCTTGTTGATTAGCTCTTTCGTCAGCGGTGTGCGTCGGATCATCTGGAGTTTGGCAAATAAATTTGCCAAATAATCTGGAAAACTGCGACTTCAGTTGTAGATAAATTTGGCTCTTCTGACTTTGTGGCGATAAACAAAAGTGATTACTGATGTCATGCCGCTCCTGAGAAGTTAGGTATTTCTTGTTACTGTTTTTACCATAACTTCAGTAAAGCCAAACAGTTGTTGCTTACGCGAATTGCAAGTTCAGCGTAGTGTAAAATTTAGCTTTGTAAAACTCACTTTTTGACGCTCTTAAGCGCATCTATTACACACCATGATCCAAAAACATTCTCGATTTGGTGCCACACTCCTTTTACTATCTGGCACACTAGCATTTACCACTGTTGCCTATAACAGTTATGGGGACACCTCTGAAAAAGTTTTAGCAGCTGCTTTAGACTCATCTCTAAATGAACGTCCCGCAAGCACAAACCAATTGGCTCAAAGAAGAGAGCGTTTGGAACAAAGAAGGAACCAACAGATATTTGAAGTTCCAATTATAGGACGGCAGTCGGGAATACCCGTAGTTGAAGTTACTTTTAACAACAGGCGTAGATTCCCGATGATGGTAGATACTGGAGCAAGTGTAACAATAATTACCCCACAGATGGCAAATCAAATAGGGTTTCGCAAGACTGGTACAACACGAGTAAAAGTAGCTAATGGTGAGACTATTGAAGTACCAGTAGGACGTGTATCTTCTATTGACGTAGGCGGTGCTGTAATAGAAGATTTTACAGTTTTAGTAGCCGGAGCGCCACTTTTAGGACAAAACTTTTTCAGCGGTTATAACGTGACGATGCGGCAAAACATGATTGTGTTTAGAGAACGGCGGAGGTAAAAGGTAAAAGGTAAAAGGTAAAAAAGTCCTTCTTTTTACCTTTTACCTTTTATTAGCCAAAAATTGAAAAAAGATTTTGTTTACTATTGCACTTTTAAGCCAGAAACGCGGGTAACTTGACAAGGAGCGATGATTTCTAAATCTTTGACGGCAGGTTGAGCATCATAGAGGAGAGCATTTAAGAAACTGATCAGAAGCTTCTTACTTTGCGGAGAACCAAAGATTTTCTTGAAAGCATAATCAGTTTTAGGATTAATGAAGGACATAATTGGTAATTAGTAATTGGCCACAAGCTTAATTTTAAGTGTGTTTAGGTGGGCGGAACTTGCGGGAACTGATGGGAATAAGAATTTGACTGAGCATTCGCAATTGTTCAGCCGTACCCATGCAAATTAGTAAATCTTTAGGCATTAATTGAGTTTCCCCAGTGGGGCCGCCAATAAGAGTGCCATCAGCGCGACGAATCGCGAGAACTAAAGCACCAGATTGCGATCGCAACCTCGCTTCCCTTAAAGATTGCCCAACAACCGGACAACTTTGGGGATCGATCAGAAACTCTTCCATATAAAAAGCCCGATCTGTCCCTGTGAGAATCCCATCCACAAAATCCATCACCTGGGGTCTAAGGGCAGCAGCAGCCATGCGTCTACCGCCAGTAATATAAGGAGAAACAACAGCATCAGCCCCAGCGCGTTGCAACTTTTGTACAGCTTCTTCCGTACTAGCACGCGCGATCGCGCGAATTTGCGGATTCAGCGTTTTTGCCGAAAGCACCGTATAAAGATTTTCCGCATCCGAAGGTAACGCCGCCACCAAACAAATCGCCCGCTCAATTCGTACCCGATGCAGAGTATCATCCAGAGTAGCATCGCCCTGTACGGCAATATAACCCAGCCCCTGAGACTCCTCTACTTGCTCTGGCTGAGAGTCAATAATCACAAACGGAATTCCCTCGGCAGCAAATTCTACAGCAATGTGCCGCCCGGTGCGACCAAATCCACAAAGGATGTAATGTTCATTTAAGGAATCCACCAAACGCCTCCGTTGCCTCAGTAGTATTCCTTCTTGAAAGTAGCCTTGGATCAGGGCTTCTGTAAACCGATTGACGATATAACCAATGCTGACCACACCCATCAAAATCAGGGTAATGGTAAACAGCCGACCGCGATCGCCTAAAGGATTAGTTTCCCCATACCCCACAGTTGCCAAGGTGATCACAGTCATATATGCTGCGTCTGACCACGACCAGCCCTCAACCAGCTTATACCAGAGAGTGCCGCCGAGGGCTACGCCGCCGAGAGCGATCGTCCCGCCAATTAGCTCTTGGCGGATACGTCGATATTTTTGTTCAAGTGCTGTCCGAGAATCGCGTACAGTTCCTGTACTCACTTAGGTCAAAATAGGGGTAAAAAAAATGAGGATTCCATCGCAGGATAACTGTTCCCAACTTGTAAAGTGAAACATAAAGTCAACATTCGTAGAGATCAACTATGTACGTACTCATTGGCGGAGCCGGACTTGTTGGGTTGGATTTGGCGGAACGGCTAGTAGAGCTGGGGCATACCGTCGCCGTAATTGATATCGATCCGAGTGCCTGCCGTTATGCCCGCGAAGAAGTCGGCGCAATGGCTTTTGAAGGCAGTGCTGTCAGTACCGAAGTGCTATTAGAAGCCGGGATTCACAAAGCTGATGCCGTAGCAGCCGTTCTCCGGCACGATGCCTTAAATCTAGCAATGGTCACTCTCGCTAAACACTACGGCGTTTCCCATATTGTGAGTCGAATGCGCCACCGTGATTTTGCCGAACCTCTACGCCTTGTCGGGGCTTCTCATATCATCAGTACCGTCGATTTAGGAGTTTCCACAATGGTGAATGCGATTGAGTATCCTGAAGTAGAATCAATGATGCACTTTGAGCAGGGTCAAATAGAAGTTTTAAAACTCTCGATTCCAGAAAAGTGCTATGTTGTCGGTCTTACCGTTGCTGAAATCGCTCAAGAACCCCAATTTCCTACAGGCTCTTTAATTATTGGTTATCAATCCCATCCCCACATGGATTTAGAGATTCCCAACGGGAGTACAGTGTTAGAACCGGGAGCGACGATATTAATGGTGACGAAGCCAGGGTCATTACATCAAGCCATTGATTTTATCAACGGTTGTACCTAATCATCTTCTAGTTTCATCAGTTGTTCATCAATCGTTTTTATCCGCCCTTGCACAATTCCCTCAGAGAGAATTCGCTGCCGAATTGCCTCATTCAACGCTCCTTTTTCTGCCAATAGCAATCGTCGTCTAATGGCGTCAAGTTTCGAGCGATCGCCTTCAACTAATTGTCCCGGACGACGATTATAAAGATTCCGCAGCGCTTTTTCTGCCCCTGCCACTCGTACCTGATATGCGGCTCGGATTTCTTCGTAAACACTTTTTGGCAAAACCCCTTTTTTCAATAGACTATCCAGTTCATCTTGAGCCGCCTTAGAAGCAATCAACTGAGCTTGCAATTCCTCAACCTGCTGGCGAGAATCTGAGAACTGAGATAACTGCAACCGCCGTACAAACCAAGGTAAACTTACCCCCTGCCCAACGAGAGATATCAGCACCGCACCAAACACTAAAGCGATCAACTGCTCTCGCCCCGGTAGTGTTGTAGGTAAACTGAGGGCAAGAGCCATTGAAAGAGAGCCTTTGATGTTACCTAAAAACAGGACGTGCTGCCAACGGAATGGAATCGGACGGTCAAACAAACGTACCCCAGCCAACAGAGGATAGACAGTGAGAACTCGCGCGATTTGGTAGGCTAAAACGGCAAGCAGAACCGCTGGCAAAGTCCTCCAGAAGGTCACTGGATTTATTTCTACACCAATCAGCAGAAAAATAAAAGTATTGACCGCAAAACTGGCATAGTCCCAGAAACTCAACAACGCAATTCGTTCGGAAGCAGACGTGCTGCGAGAAAGCCCAATGTTCCCGAAAATTAATCCAGCCACAACCACAGCCACAGCACCAGATACCCCCAAAGATTGCCCAATCTGAAAGGTTCCTAATGCAACTGCAACTGTCAGTAAGAGACTGCTAAGCGGATCGTGTAAACGAATAAATACAGGTATGCTTAAGTAGCCCAAGACTAAGCCGACGATACTGCCTCCCACGGCAACAAATAACAGTTGTTGGATTCCTTCTAATATCGTGAGCGAACCTGTCGAATACACTGTCAGAATCAGGTTAAATGAAACTAGGGCGGCAGCATCATTGAATAGGGTTTCTCCTTCAACGATCGTCGAAAGCCGGGAGGGTACAGGTATCTCCTTAAAAACGGCAATCATTGAAACCGTATCAGTGTTTGCGAGAATGACTCCAATTAGTAGCGCCGGTATCCAAGCTAGCCCCAGTCCAAATTTCAACAGAACGGCAATAATCCCAGAGGAAAGTATAGCCCCTGGGCCAGCTAAGAGGGCAATTGGTTTAAACGTGCTTCGGAGACGGCTAACATCTGTATTGATGCCAGCTTCAAAGATGAGGATTGGCAGAAAAAGATTCAAAACCAGAGAAGGATCTAGTCCAATCCGACGAGAAAATAGCTCGGTAATCGGCAAACCTGCCAACACTAAACCCGTGACGTAGGGAACGCGAAGCCGTTGCGTCACCAGGGCAACAACTGTGGCAATTAGCAGGAGAATAATCAGAATCGGGACTAACTCTGCAATGTTTGCTTGAGGCTGCTGGTTTGTTTCGTTAAGATTAGCGAGAATAAACGGCTGCGGAAAGCACCAGACGGGGGGGTTCGCTAAGGATAAAAGACGCATCATCTGATTTAGCTGATTGGTACAAACGAACGTGAGGAGCGATCGCAGCTTGTACTTCCCCAAAATCACCCTTTTCGGGGAGCAAATTGGACAAAGTGCAATGCTCACGGTCAATCGTAGGCTCAACCCGGAGTCGTGTGGACGATGTTAACCGTCTCAGCTAACCTTTCGCAAGTAAGCCTGTTTCTGTTTTCTCAGCATTTATAGTTCTCTTTAAACACAACTTTTTGAAAATTCCCTTTAAGATTGCCAAATAAGGATAAAAAATTTTAGGAGTAAGCAGTGAGTCTAGAAACTCTGGTTGAAAATCCCTCAATTCCGGCAGAGTCAGGTGTGTCTGTTCCGTATGATCCAGAAGGCTTTGACACCTCCGTGATGAGTACCTACGGGCGCTATCCTCTAGCTTTAGAACGGGGTGCGGGTTGCCGCCTATGGGATACCGAGGGGCGCGAATATTTGGACTTTGTTGCCGGAATTGCCACTTGTACCCTCGGACACGCTCACCCAGCCTTGGTGGAAACCGTAACGCGGCAAATTCAGACGCTGCACCATGTCTCTAACTTGTATTACATCCCGGTGCAAGGGGAATTGGCAAAATGGCTAATTGAGCATTCTTGTGCAGATCGGGTGTTTTTCTGCAATTCTGGGGCTGAAGCAAACGAGGGGGCAATCAAACTGGCTCGGAAATACGCCCACACGGTCAAAGGGATACAAAAGCCGATTATTTTGACTGCTCACGCCAGCTTCCACGGGCGCACGTTGGCGACGATTACCGCCACAGGTCAACCGAAGTATCAGAAAAATTTTGCCCCGTTGATGCCGGGATTTTTCTACGTGCCTTACAACGATATTGGGGCGATCAAGAATGCGATCGCTACCCTCGACGAAGGCGATCAAAACGTCACCGCAATTATGCTGGAAGCTTTGCAGGGAGAAGGTGGCGTGCGTCCCGGCGATGTCGAATACTTCCAAGAATTGCGGAAAATCTGCGATGACAACGACATCTTGCTGATTTTAGATGAAGTGCAAGTCGGGATGGGTCGCAGCGGCAAATTCTGGGGATATGAAAATCTGGGAATTGAGCCGGATATCTTCACTTCTGCTAAAGGATTAGGCGGCGGCATCCCGATTGGTGCCACAATGTGCAAGAAGTTCTGCGATGTCTTCCAGCCGGGAGATCATGCCAGCACCTTTGGCGGAAACCCTTTTGCCTGTGCTGTGGCTTTAACTGTTTGTCAAACCTTAGAGAAAGAAAATCTGCTTGCTAATGTGCAAGAACGCGGCGAACAGTTAAGGGCCGGGTTGAAAGCGATCGCATCTAAATATCCCGACCAAATTAGCGAAGTGCGCGGTTGGGGTTTAATTAACGGTATGGAATTAAATACCGAAACTCAGCTAACGAGTGCTGATGTCCTCAAAGAAGCGATCGCTAACGGTGTGTTACTCGTCCCCGCAGGCCCCAAAGTAATCCGCTTTGTGCCGCCGCTAATTGTATCAGCTCAAGAAATAGACCAAGCCTTGCAAGCAGTTGAAAAAGCAATGGCAATTATAACTAACGGCTAAAGGCTAATAGCTAATGGCTAATTGTTTATTAGCCATTAGCTATCTTTTTCACGCCGCTTCCAGAGGAGCCATAGTTAACCCAGCGCGAGAAAGTTGCTCGTGGTAAAGTTCTGCTTGCTCTTGGGGGCCAACCCAAACGAGTGCTTGACCTTCAAAGTGGACTTCGTAGGTGTGTTCCCAAGCGCGATCGCTCGTCATCTGGGGAATATACTTCACCAAGCACTCGTGAACGTGTTCAAACGTATTGAAATCATCGTCCAAAACGATGACTTTGTAATTGGGATATTGTTTGCGGACAACTTGACTAGACCGTTCAGGAGCTTGAATTGGTGCAGAGGCGATCGCGTCAACCGCTGAAAGTCTGCTAGTCATAAGGCAGTTTCCGAAAATACTTTAACAAAATTAACTTACAGCTATTTATCTCATTTTAACGATTTATTACACAAATCCCGCAAACCAAAGCCTAACCTCCCCCAACTTCTAAGCTGGCGACGCTTCGGGTAATACGTCCCGCACCACCCTTGTCTGACATTTTAAATTTTTAATCCCTTAAAAGCGCCCTACTAAATCCTGTTGAAGTACCTGTACAGAGCCAATCGCTATCTGAATCAGAGGCCACCCCACCAAACAGATCGACGCCGCCCAAACCGTAGTAATATCTAAACCTTGGCGTACTGCAACAATAACAGCCAGCAAACTCCAGACAGATAGCCCCAACTCAATACCCCGCCCCAGCAAAGGAATCAACGTTAAGAAGTTCAGCACTTGGGGAGCATAGGCAAAGCCAATCGGAATCAACAAATCCCCAAACGCTACGTGATTCGGCTTTAGCCAATCCCCGATCTTGGAGATAGTTAGAGTCCAAAAATAATAGCCTGCCATGACGCTGATGCCATCTATCAAAAGTGCAACAACTAGCACAGGAAGCGATGCCCGATTAATTAATAAAATGACTGCACTGCCCAAAGCGTGAGACACTGCGGCGAAAATCACCATCGTGCGGGCTATGCGATTCGTTGTTGGATTATTGGGAGCATTTTCATAAAAATTTGCATCCAAAGAGAGAGCCTTCCAAAGCGTCTTTCCAAAACTGCCTTTTGATTTCTGGTCACTCACGTTGAATCCCTGCGATCGCAATTGCTGACAACTTGATAGCATACAGTTTCAGACAGCAGATTACAAAAAAAAGTTCAACCTTTGCGGCATGATAATGAAATCAGGTAACTAGACATTCTTGAATGCTGCAACTAATTGGGCGGATACTTCTATGGCTTCGGGGTGGAACCTTAAGGTTATTGATCCTAGCGGGATTCATCCTCCTAATTTGGGGAATCATATCGCCTGTGGGAACACTGATGTGGTGGCTAGGGCAAGGGGCTGAAACTGTAGGATTGAAGAAAAACCAGCCCTATACCCTGCCACCTAACAATGCGGTAACTTCTGTTGTTAAATCTTCCCAAATAAATTGTTACATTGTTTATCTTTCAGGAGTGGGAGATTTTTCTGCTAATGAATTAACTCCCGGAGAAGAAGAGTTTCTAGACCGGATAGTTAAAATTAATCCCAACTGCGTAGCCGTAGGGGATGTTTTCCCCTACTCAGCAGCTAATAAAAGTTTAGGAGGTCAGCGAGTGCTAGCGCCCCTATGGAACTTTGCTAATAAGGCAGATGGTTTGTTTGGAATAGCAAACGTGCTGATCAAAATTCGCAATATCTGGCGATTCGCAATCTCAGCCGATCCTCGTTATGGCGAGGTTTATAATCAGGGGATTGCCGATGCCATCATCGAACGGATGAATGCGAAGTATCCTATCGCACAGGTTCAGAATAAACCTTTTAAAATTATTCTCGCTGGTACGAGTGGCGGTGTAGAAGTTTCCTTGGGTGCCGCTAGCTATCTTAACAAGTGGCTAGATGCAAAAATTATTATAGTTTCGATTGGTGGCGTGTTTAATGGCAGAACTGGCTTTAGTGCCAGCGAACATTTCTACCATCTGCGAGGCCGTCGAGATTGGGTTGAAGATATAGGCGGCATTATTTTCCCGTCGCGCTGGCTGTGGAACGTTGGCAGCGAATATAATCAAGCTCGTCTGCGAGGCAAGTATACAGCTAGTATCAGCGGCCCCCACACCCACGATGGCCCAGAAGGCTATTTTGGTCAAGAAATTGCCCAGGAAAATGACATCACCTATGTGGAGTTAACCCTAGAAGAAATTAATCAATTGCCAATTTGGTCTGAAAAGTAGCTAATGGCTAATCGCTAATGGCTAATGGTAATTCTTCAATTAGCCACTAGCAATCATTAATGAGCCTTTGTTTGGTTTCGGTTGCCTCAACCTAACCTAGAATTAGGCTACAAAAGTGGGTTTATAACTTTAGAGGGGTAGAAATTTCCTTTAATAACTCTTCTAATTATGAAAGATAGACTCCTCAATTTATATAAGACCATTTAAATGTCCGAGCCATTACTGGTCGTTGATGTGCAACCCGGTTTCATCAACGAATTCACGCATCACATCCCACAACGCATCGCCCGCGCGATCGCGCGATCGCACTATACACCGCTTTTGTTTACTCGGTTTATCAACTCGGAAAATGGGCCATATAGTCGCTTCCTCGACTGGGACGGCTGCAACCACGAACCAGACACAAACATTGTCCCGGAACTCGAAACTTTTGCAGAAGAAGACCTCATTTTTTCCAAGTCGGGACTATGCGGGCTGCCGGATTCTTTGGCAGACTATCTCTCAAAGCAGGATATTAAGCGCATCTTCATCGTCGGTATCGATACCGATATGTGCGTGTTAAAAATTGCAATGGATCTTTTTGACATCAGCGTAGAACCAATTATACTAACCGATTGCTGCGCTAGTACGGCAGGCTTGCAAGCTCACTTGGCAGGGTTAGCGGTACTCAGCCGCAATATCGGTGCTATGCGGCTGCGGGAAGCTGGTGTCAGCGATGGGTGGTTGGCTGCGCCTGTAGAAACGGCAAAATAATTGCTAATTGCTAATTGCTAATATAGCAATCCTAATTGGTTTGTAAAAAAACGAACCGCCGAGGCACTCTAAAAAGAAAAAGAAAGAATTTTATGCCTCAGATAGGATTGCTATTTTAATAAAAAACAATTAGCCATTAGCCATTAGCCATTAGCCATTAACCATTAGCCATTAGCAAATATTACTTCCACTCTTCCCAATTCTGGTTAAAAATTGAGGTATCTGGAAAAGTAATTGGGTTGCTATTTTTCTGCAAACGACGTTTGAGCGCTTCTAATTGCGGTTCCGGACGAGGCAGTTCATCTACTAGCTGATAAGGCATTATTCCGTTTTCCAAGGCAAAAGCGGCTGTTGTTCCCGCAGCTGCACCAGCTGACCATTCAAAGGAATGCACCCGATAGGCGGCGGCGGCGATGTGGCTGGTAGCAATACTTTTCCCAGCGACTAACATATTGTCGATTTTTTGGGGAATTAATGCTCTGAGTGGAATTTGGAACGGATACGCTTGTCCTGCACCCCGCCGTTCGCCCTCACGTTCTTTGTTGCCTGGAGTTTCTGCGGGACTCATAGTCATGCAAGGATGGAAGTCAATCGCATAGTGACCAATACCGATAGAATCCGGGTAAATCGTGGAACGACTGCGCCGCATGATTTGATCTAGAGGCTTGGTGCCTGCGATCGCACTTGCTGCTTCAAAACCAGCCAATGCTGCCCGTAAACTACGATAAGTTTGTGGTGAGAG
The DNA here is from genome assembly GCF_039962115.1 of Funiculus sociatus GB2-C1. Lineage (NCBI taxonomy): Bacteria > Bacillati > Cyanobacteriota > Cyanophyceae > Coleofasciculales > Coleofasciculaceae > Funiculus > Funiculus sociatus. The sequence continues at coordinate 103,013 of NZ_JAMPKJ010000007.1, forward strand.
AGTATTGCGGTAATATTCATCGTTGTAGTCGCGGCGAGAAATATCAATTTCCCACAAGGTAAAGCCTTGGGGATGTCCCCAACCAGGCCGTCCAATAATCCGCCGTCCTTCCCGCATATATGGGTACTTAGACAAGCCATGTGCTGTTCCCATCGGGGAATCTAGCCCACTCAAATAGCGATTATTTGGTTGCGGCTGCTTAACGTTTGCGCCTAGTTGAGAATCAGTAGTTCCGGCTACCAACCAATGGAAATATCCCAAGGCATTTTCTTCGCCTTTACGGAGGGTTTCTGTCCGCAGTCCTCCCATCCACCCTCCGGGCTGTAGCTGTCCGCTAGCTTGCAATTGATCGCGGCTGTAAATTAGGTTATCTTCGGCAGTTCCAGGGCGGTAGTCGTTACCCCAAGTCCAGTTCTGCATTGAGATGTCGCCAGGTGCTGGTGCGCTATAAGTAACGCCCCCGAATTTGGTTTGTTGTCCCTCTTTCGGACTCCAAATGCGGCGATAAGTAAAGACAAGCCCAAAGTCCGCCAATCGCTGTAATTCATAGCTGTAGTAAGGCGCATATTGTTGGTAAAACGACGGCGGAGTGTGGGCTTGCGGTTCTTTAGTTGCCTCCATCGCAAAGGTGTAGGTAAAGCCTTGGGTGCAGTAGCGATCGCCTGTTTCGCTAGAGGACGATGGTTCTAGGTAAGATCGGGGGTCGATACCTAGCCGATAGGGAACGTCCGCCAAGCCTATCAGTTCCCCGGTTTCCGTTGCATCAACTACATACCAATCAGGGGCTGTTCCCCCGGTTTGCTTTTTCCGCTGCTGGGGTACGAAGCGGACAATACTTTTTTCAAACTGAGGGGAGTTTTCGTAGCGATAGGAATCTTCGATGGTTTGAGACAGCGGTGAAGTGTTTAGCCGTGGTGCGCCTTTAACGGGACGATGCTGGATAGCGATCGCGCCTTGAATCAGTTTCCCACTTTGGTTGATGTCTAGTTCCTTAACCACCGTCGAGGGAAACCATTTCAGCGTACCTTTTCCCCGTCTGGCGGCATCTTTTAACTGATTGAAGAGTATGTTATGAGCATCTTTGGGCAAAAAGCAGGATTCGCTTACCCAACAGTCGCCTGGGTTGAGTTCTCCATATTTACTCTTGATCCGCTGCCGCAAATCCAAGTAACCGCGAGAATAAAATAGCTGCTGGCGCTGGGTGGGGCGTTCATCTAGTGCCGAAGTTCCTTGGGCGGAAATCTGTCCGCCTACCCAGTCGGTAATCTCAGTTAAGCAAACTGTTCGCCCGGATAGCAAGGCTTCATATGCTGTTGCGGCACCGGAAAGTCCGCCGCCCGCAACCAAAATTTCACATTCTACAGTTTGGTCTGGGCTTCTGGGTGGCGCGGCCAAGGCGACTGGAACGACTGATTCTAGGAAAGTTAAGCCGATAGTGAGGCTAAGGAGCGATCGCTTCATCATTTGGGCTATATTGCAGCTTCCATGTAAATTTAACTAGCTCTGTGACGCTACCACTCCGAAATTGTTCAATGCAAGCTTTTCGCTACACAAGAGCGTCTTTGTCACTTGGATATTGCCCAAGCACTGCTTTTAAAGGTTTTTTTGATTTCGCCTTTTGATAAACCTTCATCTATCTATAGTTAGGTGTTTAATAGTTATCTTTAGAATTAAGTTTTAGTTTTAATTTGTAAACACACATACCTAAAGAAAGAGGGAATTTATCAAAAGTAAAGCATCATTAACAATAGATGGTTGACTGCTCAGATGTTCCTCCTAGTCTGGGTAGAAAACAAAAAAATGGCGCTTTAAAACCGTCCTAAAATTGTTAGTCTCTCACCAGATTAATTAATGTATTAGGACACATATAAACTCAGAAAGGTAAGGAACTTTGACAATGATTAGACGGGCAACAGCAACTGCCGCCCTGGTGGCAGCCGGATTATTTGCGTCTTTGGGTTACTCAGCCGTAGCTCAAACAAGCCGACCCACATCGCCAGCACCTGGGATGTCACCAGCGCCTGGAATGTCGCCAGCACCTGGAATGTCACCAGCACCTGGAATGTCACCAGCACCTGGGATGTCACCAGCACCTGGGATGTCACCAGCACCTGGAATGTCGCAAAGAAACGGCCAACTTAGCGCCTTAGACAGGCAATTTGTTATCGATGCTGCTCACGGGGGAATAGCAGAAGTACAACTTGGGCAACTGGCGTTACGAAAGTCAACGAACGCTGAGGTAAAGCAGTTCGCACAGCGGATGATTGACGAGCATACGCGAGCCAATAAAGAACTTATGAGCTTGGCTGCCCAGAAGGGTATCACTCCTCCAACCACTCCCGGGCCAAAATATGAAGCAGCAATGATGCAGCTTCAGCAGTTGTCTGGAGAGAATTTCGATAAAGCCTATATGATGGAGGGCGGGCTTAACGGTCACATGGAAAGTCAGGCTGTGTACCAGCGTCAAGTGCTGCTGGGACAAGATCCGGATCTGAGAACTTTTGCTGCTAGGATTTTGCCAAGGGTGCAGGGCCATTTGCAAATGGCGGCGACGATGACACGCAACACATTTGCTGGAAGAAACGATGATACCCCTGCAAGACCGGGTATGCAGATGAACCGTGGAACCCAGACGACTCCTGGGACGCAGATGAACCGTGGAACCCAGACGACTCCTGGGACGCAGATGAACCGTGGAACCCAGATGACTCCTGGGACGCAGATGAACCGTGGAACCCAGATGACTCCTGGGACGCAGATGACTCCTGGGACACAGATGAACCAGTAGCATCGGGCAATAACTAAAGAGCGATCGCATTTTCCTTTGGGAGAGTGCGATCGCTCTTTGCTAGATTTTGAGGAAGGAGCGATCGCGAAGCGTATGTATGCAAGCGCTACTTGCTCATCGCTATTGTAGATTTTGCCGCAAGACACGATAGGGTTTGAGATGGCACAGTAAATCGCCTAGAATTTGGCTATATAAATTTTTATAGCTCTATTCAGTTACTACAACTAGGCTAACCCGATGGTTCCACTTCCTCCCAATCGTGCTACGACTCTTAAAGCTGCGTATCGGGTTTGTGATGTACGCCCGCTAGAAGGTGAAAACATCCAGCGATACTATGTTCACCTATCAACGGTACGGAAAACTCAGGCGGTTGAAGATGTTAGCACCATTTTAGACTTTCAAGAAGCTGGAGAATTTACTACACTTTTATTTACAGGGCATAGAGGCTGCGGTAAGAGTACAGAGCTGAGACGCATTAAGAGTCGATGGGAATCTGATTATCGGGTGATTTACTTAGAATCAGATGAAGAAATTGATATTAACGATGCTCGTTATACAGATTTGTATTTGGTGATTATCAAGCTTGTTGAGTATGAATTACGCACTTTGGGTTTAAAGTTTGATGCTCAACTTCTAAATAGCTTTGAGTCCTGGTTTAAAGATATTACTGAGGAGACGGAAACAACTATAGAAAACTCTGTTGGTATAGAAACAACAGCAGAAGCCGGTGCAGAAATTCCTTTTATTGCTAAATTATTAGCTAAAATAACTGCTCAAATTAAAGGTTCTGAAAAGAAAAAGATATCAATTAGAGAAGCTCTAGAAAGAGATATTTCTCGCCTCAAAAGTGATATTAATCTTTTAGTGATTGATGGTTATAAAAAATTACGAACTAAATTTCCGCATTCCAAAGGATTTTTGATAATTTTTGACAATTTAGATCGAGTACCACCGAATGTTGGCAATCATTTGTTTTTTGATTATGCAGCACAGTTGCAAGAACTACACTGCACGATTATCTACACGGTACCTATTTCTATACTTTATTCAGAAAAAAACTTAAATAACGTTTTCGATAAACCCAACATTGTGCCAATGGTAAATATTTATGAATTTGAACGCGATCGCGTAGATTTAGACTATAACCAAAAAGCACTAGACGCGGTTGCCAGTTTGATTGAGCATCGAGTCGAAATTGAGGCTGTATTTGAATCCCGCGAACCCTTACTAAATTTGGCAAAAGCCAGCGGTGGTCATGTCCGCCAGTTAATGCAGATGATGCGAACTGCTTGCCAAACTGCTAGCACTCGCGGTCACAATAAAATTACGGTTGAAGATGTCACCTATGCAGTTAAACAGGAACAATTTAATTTTGAGCGGGTTATTCCTACAGAACACTATCCTCTCTTAGCACAAGTTTGCATAAATAAAGATATTAATAAAGACGAAATAGGGCAATTGATGCTGTTTAATACATCTGTTTTAGAATATAACGGCAACAATCGGTGGAACTACGTTAACCCAGTGATTAAGCAAATAGATGCCTTCCAAAAAGCTCTTAAACAAGGTCTCCAATATCCTTAATGCTTACCTGAAGTTATCTGAATTAGCTTCAAATTTCAATAGTTTTATTTCTATAAATCAGCAGCAATTATCTGAACTATTGACATTTATAGATTTTGCAGAAGGTTTTATAATTGGGTTTATAGAAATTAACTTTTCAAAAGATTTAGATACTTTGATGGAAGCACTCAAAAAGCATCCTAAATTCAAAGATATTCAGTTTGAGTTGCTAAATTTTAACAACCCGGAACTGCGCTTTTTGAGAGATGCAATAATCCAAAGGCTTCCAAATATAAATATTGACCCTGAGAAAAAATTAGTTTTAATCCTGCAAGGGTTAGAAAAATCAATTGGGATTTTTGGGGAATACCCACCCGTGCTACAGGATCTCAACTTTGTTCGGGATTCCTTTACTAAGAGCGTCCCTCATCCTATTCTTTTTTGCTTACCAGATTATGCGATTACTCGTCTAGCTAAATTTGCACCTGATTTTTGGGCGTGGAAATCAGGCGTTTTTCATTTTAATACAGTTCAATCTACTAAAGATGATGCCCTTTTCAAAACTCTCCACTCTGATAAAATACTCCATGAATTAGAGTTCACTGAAAAGCAAGAACGAATTGATTTGTTACAGAGACTTTTGATGGAATACAGTCCTTCTGGCTGTCATGAAAAAGAAGAAAATTTACAGACACAAATGCAAATTTTGACTCAGTTAGGAGAGGCTTATCACAGCCGAGGTGAATTCACAAAAACGGCAGAATGCTTAGAAAAAGCACTTAAATTAGTAAATAAAAATGAGGATTTAAAGAATGAAAAAGCTACTGTTCTGTATAAATTAGGAGCTGCCTACGCCCTTCATAATCAAGATGAGCAAGCGATCGCCCTTATAGAACAGTCACTCTTAATTGCCAGGGAAGCTGGCAATCGCCTGCTTGAAGTCATAATTCTATATAATCTGGGCAAGGCTTACTCTTTGTTAGAGCAGTACCAGCAAGCTATTGAGTCTTATCAGCAGTCCTTAGCAATTGCAAGGGAAATCGGTACTCGCAAAATTGAAGGTATAACTCTCAATGATCTCGGCGGTGTTTACAATGCCCTAGAGCAGTACCAGCAGGCAATTGAGTTTTATCAGCAGTGCTTGGCAATTGCACGAGAAATCGGCGATCGTAAATTTGAAGTCATAACTCTCAATGATCTCGGCGGTGTTTACAATGCCCTAGAGCAGTACCAGCAGGCAATTGAGTTTTATCAGCAGTGCTTGGCAATTGCACGAGAAATCGGCGATCGTAAAATTGAAGGTATAACTCTCAATGATCTCGGTGGTATTTACAATGCCCTAGAGCAGTACCAGCAAGCCATTGAGTTTTATCAGCAGTGCTTGGCAATTGCACGAGAAATCGGCGATCGTGAATTAAAAGCCATAACTCTCAATAATCTGGGCGGTGTTTACAATGCTCTAGAGCAGTACCAGCAAGCCATTGAGTTTTATCAGCAGTCTCTCGAACTGTACAAATTACTCGACAATCATCAAGCTCAGGCATTAGTGTTTTTGCTGATTGGGTTGTTATTGGCGTATGAACAGGGAGATTTCACCACAGCGCTAACCTACTTGCAGGAATCTTTAGCAGTTTTTCAACAACTCACGTCTCCAGGTGTAGAGAAGGTTAGGCAAATCATTGCTGATGTGCAGCAGATGGCGGATGCCCAAGGAAATTCTATTAGCGGTAATACATAAGGTTGAGGAAGTAAGCGATCGCGGTTTACCAAAAGTCTTTTTTTAAGCTAGTAAATCTGGATCTACACCGATCGCTTCGCTATTATTTGCTACTGCACTAAGCGAAAAATCAACGGGTAACGGTAGGGTTTATTAGGATTGCTGAGAACCTTGACAAGAGCGATAATTGGCATCACAAAACTTGCAATGCCTAGCAAAATAAACAGTGGTATACCGATTACGATAAAACTCAGCATCAGACAAATGGCTGAATAAATATAAAGATTGATGTGAAAGTTGAGGGATTCTCTGGCGTTCTCTTTGACCACTGGATCATCGATGATGAACAATATTGCAATGGGTATGCCGATAGATACGATAGTGGAACTCAAAAAGATTGCTCCATGACATAGCCCAGATAAAAGCTTCCGTCGATCTAAGTCACTCATGCCACTGCCTCTCATCTACGAAATGCGATCGCACTTCGATAGTAGCCTTTCAAAACTTTGGTTTGGCATCAGTCTCTCGGACGATAATTATTTCGCCAGAAGGTGTTGAGTAACCACGCGATCGCGCCCCCAATCAACAAAAATGGTGTTAACCAATCACCCCAACGCACATACAAAGTTTCCGTTTGTCTGCGGTAAATTGTATGTGCGTGAATCTCATAGGTATTCATTCTAGAAATCCACTGAGTTCTGCCGTGGGGATCTATGACGCCAGAAAATCCAGTATTCGTAGCGCGGACAGCCCAGCGATCAGTTTCAATCGCCCTCATCAAATCTTGGGCATGATGTTGACCCATCATCGTTGAGGTGTAATGAGCATCGTTAGACGCTGTAAGAATAAATTGCCCACCCGCAGCTGCTTGATGTCGGAAAAGTTCGGGGAAGGCGGAGTCATAACAAATCCCGATGATGGCACTACCAAAAGGTGTATTAAATATTTGGTTTTGTTTACCATGAATTAGCTGAGCATCTAAAGGGGAAAGTTTATCAATAATCTTTCCTAAAAATTGCTCGAAGGGAATATATTCTCCCAAAGGCACCAGTTTAACTTTGTCGTATTGGCTGAAAATTTCACCTTTGCCAGTGATAGTAAATAAGCTATTTGTCAGGTTATTTCCCTGTTTACCAAATCCTCCCACCCAGGCAACGACACTGTTTTCCTTAATAGCTGAGTAGAAGGAACTGCCAACTCTTTCTGGTTGATTCCATACGAAGGGCAATGCGGTTTCTGGGATTATAACTGCATCAACTTCTGGTGCTAAAGCTTTATAACCGCTGGTGTATCCTTCTATAGCACGCTCCCAACCAGCCCGATCAAATTTAATTTTATTAGGAATATTTCCTTGAATAATTCCTACTTTTAATGCTGCTGCTGGCGGTTTAAGTAGGGGACGGCTGTACAATCCAAATCCTATGAGATGCAATCCTACAAATATTCCAACCGCAATAGCTAAATAGCCTGGGTGGAGAAGAAACCTTCCAGGCGCAGAAGATATAGAGGAAGAGGTAGAATTAGTTTTTTCTTGGCGTTGTTTGCGGTTAATGAAGGCTTCCGCAATTAAGCCATTTATTGCGACGATTGCTGCTGTTACTGTGTTGGGGCCTGAGATTTGACCGAGGTGTAAAATTGCCAGATTGTGAGGGCTTTGGGTGAAGGAAAGGGAAGTCCACCACAAGCTTCCGGAACCCCAAAGACTTTCAAGTCCGCACCACAAAGCTGTTCCAATTAGAACACGAAGTAAAGCAGAAATTTTTGAGTTTCGATTAATCCAAGCTTGACAAGTTGCCCAAGTTGTAACTAATGCGGCTCCCCAAAGGGTGATAAAAGTCCAGCAGAAGAATGCGATCGCTAAACTCGCCAGCCACGGAACTCCTAACCACGTCATCGGGTGAATCCCGGTAATCCAAAATAAAGCTACGCCGTGATAGCCGATTCCCCAAAGTAAAGGCAAAAGGAGATCCGCCCAACCCCCCTTAAAAAGAGGGGCTGCAAAAGGTAAAAGAAAGAATTTTCGTTTCTTTTGCTCTTTTACTTCTAACTTTTTCCGTTCTTCGACAACCAAAACCCACAGGGGCGCTAAGGCAATCCAAGCAAAAAACCACGCACCTACTGGTGCGGTGGTTAACCCCATCAAGATACCACTAGCTAAGGCAATGAGTGAACGCCAAGAAATGCGCTTTGTCAAAGCAGGAGGAAGGCGAAATATGTTTAACATCATTCATCCTTCCTCCTTCATGGTTTATTCTTCTGGAACTTCTTCCTCATCACCAGTAGAGGGGGGAACTAAAGCCGCCGCCGCGATCGCATCATCCTCATCAAGTCGTTGCACTCTCACCCCTGTTGCCATTCTTGATTGCAGGGAAATCGCATCTGTTGCTTGACGGATGATAATGCCTCGGCTTGTCACCATCATTAGCTCATCACCTTCATTGATCGTTCGCAGAGCAGCTAGTTTATCGTTAGGCTTGCGGAACTTAGTAGCAACTAATCCCATCCCAGCGCGATTTTGCAGCCGGAATTGACCAACTGGCACCCGTTTCCCATATCCGCCTGTTGTAATTACTAGCACCCACGGCCCGTTACCGTTGAGGATGGGAGCGTCTTCCGCTGGTTCCGCTTCTTCAATCTCCGCTATTTTGGCGACTACTTGACTTGGCAGTATATCCATGCCTATCAGTTCATCTCCAGTGCGGAGAGCCATTGCTCTGACTCCGCGAGTAGCGCGACCCAAGGGACGCAGTTGCTCGTGATTAGTGCGGAAGTGAATTGCCATGCCTTGGCGCGATCCGATGATGATGCTATCATCCACTCTAGCGCGTCGCACCCACCGCAATTGATCTCCCTCTTCTAAGGAGATGGCGATTAAGCCATTGGAGCGGATGTTACTGAAAGCAGCTAATTCTGTCTTTTTGATGTAGCCGCCTTTAGTTAGCATTACCAGGTATTCTTCCCGGCTAAATTCGCTCACCGACACGATTGAGGTAATTTTTTCGTCGCGGGGGATGGGCAGCATTTGCACGATGGGGATACCCCGTGCTGTGCGAGAAGAAGCTGGGATTTGGTAAGCTTTGAGGCAGTAGACAACCCCGCGATCGCTAAAGAATAAAACGCTATCGTGGTCACAGCAGGTGAGGAAATGTTCAACCCCATCATCCTCTTTCATGCCAGTACCTTTTTTACCTCTGGTGTTGCGGCTTTGCGCTTCAAAGGTGTTAACTGGCATCCGCTTGAGATAACCTTGTTCTGTTAGCAGAATCAAGGCTTTTTCGTTGGCGATTAAGTCGGTGTCGTCAATTTCACCTTCCGCGTGTTCGATGACGGTGCGGCGAGGTGTCGCGTGGACGGTTTTGATTTCCGTCACCTCGGTTTGGATGATTTCTAAGATACGTTCGCGACGTGCCAAAATATCTTGCAAATCGGCAATCTGCGCTTGTAACTCATCGTGTTCTAAGCGAATTTTCTCAGCTTCCAGTGCAGTTAGTCGCCGCAACTGCATCTGTAAAATTGCATCCGCTTGCGCCTCAGAAAGCCCGTAGTTGTCAATCATCTGCGTCTTTGCCGTTGGTGTGTCGGCGGCGCGGCGGATCAACTCAATCATCTCATCTAGGTGCAACAAGGCAATCAGTAACCCTTGCAGCAGATGATCTCTTTCTTCTGCTTTCCGCAGTTCGTAGCGGGTGCGGCGGGTGATGCACTCAATCCGGAAATCTAGGAAAACAGTGAGGAACTGTCTGATTGTGAGCGTTTGGGGTTCCCCATTCACCAGCGCCAGCATATTCGCCCCAAAGTTGGCTTGCAGGGGCGTTTGCTTGTACAAGTTATTGAGGACAACGCGGGGATAAGCGTCTCGCTTGAGTTCGATCACGATTCTCATCCCATCGCGATCGCTTTCATCCCGAATATCTGCAATTCCTTCCAGCTTCTTATCATTCACCATGTCGGCGATTTTCTCAATCAACGCTGCCTTATTCGTTTGGTAAGGCAACTGAGTGATAATAATCGCTTCCCGATCCGGTCGTCCCCGATGTTCAATGGTGTCTATTTCAGCGACACCCCGCATCGTAATCGATCCGCGCCCAGTTGTATAAGCTTCCTTAATCCCAGATACTCCCAGAATCTGCGCTCCTGTGGGAAAATCTGGCCCCGGAATATACTGCATCAACTGGAGGTCGGTAATTTCTGGATTCTGGATTAGCGCCATTAACCCATCAATCAACTCTCCCAGATTGTGCGGTGGAATGTTCGTTGCCATCCCCACCGCAATACCACTGGAACCATTGAGCAACATTTGGGGAATGCGCGACGGTAATACCAGCGGTTCTTGCTGGGAACCATCGAAGTTATCCCCAAAATCTACAGTTTCCGACTCAATATCCTGTAAAAGGGCGGCACCTGTGAGGGATCTTAGGCGGCATTCAGTGTATCGCATTGCCGCGGGCGGATCGTTGTCAACTGAACCAAAGTTGCCGTGTCCGTTAATCAGGGGGTCGCGCATGGAGAAATCCTGCGCCATCCGTACCAAAGCATCGTATACCGCAGTATCACCGTGGGGGTGGTATTTACCCAGCACTTCTCCCACCACCCTTGCACACTTGCGGAAAGGACGATCGTGGGTAAGCCCCAGTTCGTGCATTGCGTAGAGAATGCGACGATGTACGGGTTTCAGACCATCCCTGGCATCTGGCAGCGCCCTACCGACAATTACGCTCATTGCGTATTCCAGGTAAGACCGGGACATCTCATTCCCTAAATCCGTTGGGATAATCCGCTCCTGGGAAGTGGTCATACTATGAAAAAGCTCCAAAAATGTAGAAGAATGGCAGATAATACGCAAAAAATTGCGATTATTTCAGCCTTAATTCTAAAGAATGACAAATTATATGAAAATTTTATCACATTTTGGCTTTTATTGGGCGTTAGTCATTGACAATTGGTGTGTCGAAAAACTCCTCCCCAACCCTCCCCGAAACAGGAACCGAACAGGATTATCTTACGTCCGCTGTGCGTGCGGGGAATGAGGGTTTTTATTGATTGGTCGCTATGGCGAGAAAAGTGATCAGCCTAATGCGCGATCTCATACTGACAAAGCAATAGCTGCTGATGAATATTGACCAATGACTATTCTGCGATCGCTTCTTGTTGAGTCTTGAGTTGAGAAGCAATCAAAGGTGCTTTGGGTGCGAGAAAGAAGCCAATCAAACTAGCGAACAAGATTGGCGTTAAAGGGCTGATATTGGCAAGTTTCGTCAGCAATAAAGTGGTACTTATCGGTGTTCGCGTCACTGCTGCGTTTAACGCTGCCATTGTGCAAATCATGGCTAGAGAAGGATTGAGTGCGGGAATTAAAATTGCGATCGCTTTCCCCAAACACGCACCTGTAAAAAACAGAGGGATGATAAACCCACCCCGCCAACCTCCAGTGACAGTAACGCCGATCGCAGCCATCTTTGCCAAAGTTAGAGTAAAGAGGAAAACAGCAGAAAAGTTACCCACCAAGACGGTATCTAACTCTTCGTGTCCAAAATAACGAGTTAGGGGGAAAGATACCGCTAAGATGCCCAATCCCAGACCTGCGAGTGTGGTGCGGAGATAAATCGGGCCAGCGATGCGGGCAAAGATGCGATCGCAGCCGCGAAAAATTGCCATAAACACCCATGCAGCGATCGCCCCAATCATCCCGTACAGGATAGCCTAGGCAAAATCATCAATGTTGTTTAGAGTGTACCGAGGAAAATGCCAAGTCGCTGCAATACCCAAGCGTGTAATCCCTGGATTTATTGAATCTAAGGATATCAAAGATTTCAATTTAAGCCTCAAGGTAGTGGGTGCCTTACCAGAGGCAAGCTTAAGCTGAAACAGAGAAATGCAAATAGAAGCCTGAAATTAGCTATGAGCGCACAAGAAGAAAACATGAACGAACAAGACAAAGAATTAGAGCCAGAAGTCAAAGAAGCGATCGCTAAAATTAAACAGCCTCCATCAATCAACGAAACTCTGATGGAAGAAGATCCACAATACCTGATCAATAACCCGGCTGTGGCACCGCAAATGCAATCGCTTAACGACCCAGGCGGAACAGATATGATAGACAATATTTATAAACAAGATTTATCGGAGGAAGACAAATAATTAGGATAGATACAATGCCAAAAAGCATCAATGCTGCCTAATTTTCTCCGACTATGCTGCCAGTAATCTACTCGGATGACTTTCTCAATCACAACACTGGACGATTTCACCCCGAAAGACCAGCACGCCTAACAGCAATTGTACAAGCAATAAATGCTGCTCCTTGGGCATCTCAAATTGATTGGCAGCTGCCGACACCAGTGAAAGATAGGGCGATCGCGCCTATATTACAACAAGTTCACACTCAAGATCACATCGAGAGAGTCCAGCGTATCGCCGAAAACGGCGGCGGACACTTGGACGGCGATACCCTGGTTTCCCCCCAGAGTTACGATGTCGCCTTATTAGCCGTGAGTGCGTGGCTGGATGGAGTGGATAGGGTACTCGAAACCGGAAACCCAGCCTTTGTGCTAGCGCGTCCCCCTGGACATCATGCCGAGAGAATCGCCGGGATGGGGTTTTGCTTGTTCTCGAATGCCGCGATCGCAGCTTACCACGCCCTTGAACAACCAGGAATCAACCGCGTTGCCATCCTCGACTGGGACGTTCATCACGGCAACGGTACGCAAGATATTGTCGAAACCCATCCCAAAATTGCCTACTGTTCCCTGCATCAATATCCTTGCTATCCCGGCACTGGAAAAGCCTCTGAACGAGGAAACTACAACAACGTACTAAATTTACCATTACCTCCCGGCAGCGCGATCGCTGATTATAAACCGCGTTTTGAACAAAAAATCCTGCCTTTTTTAACCGACTTTCAGCCAGATTTGTTGATTGTCAGTGCAGGCTACGACGCAAATGCAGACGATCCGTTAGCCAGCATTAACTTGAAACCGCAAGATTTTGGCGTATTCACAGATTATTGTCTGCAAGTAACTCGTCGCATCCTTTTTGGTCTTGAAGGCGGTTATGATCTCTCGGCACTATCTGAGTCTGTCCTAGCGACTATCGAAAGGTGCTTGGTATAGAAGGAAAAGGAAAACATTCTCCTTCCTCTGGTTCCCAGTCTCAGCCTTTACCTTTGCTCTCGTTCCTGGGCTGTGTGGCCTGGGAACGCTTTTTTTTGAGACGAAAGTTAGTAACGAGATGGTATAAAAGTGCAAAGCCTCTCTTCGATGCTGCTTTAGGAAAGCACTCCCTTGGTAGTTCACCTCAGTGTTTTTACGTAGTTTATAGCTAGCTTATATTACCTTTACTTCTCAGGCAGTCAAGTCTTAGCCGTATAATTACGGGGAAATTTTTTGGCTTGAAGCAGAATCTAGTGATCTTTCTGAGGAAATTCATAGCCAAGGTGTGGAGTAATAAGGGAAGATAAACAACAGCCCAAAGCTGAAAAGACGAACCAATGACTACCTACATTACCTTTGAAACCGCACTTCGGATTATTGAAAACGCCTATCTAGTTTCAGCAGGATTGCTGCTGGCGGGTTCATACATCGGTTTGACAGCCATCGAAAAGATGGAAAAATCTGACGACAATTTCCCAACACGGCAATTCGGTTCTCGCTAGACAGTTCTCACCGTATTTGACAGTTGAGTTGTACGCACTCAACACTCGCGTCGCACTCAACGGTTACAGATTTTCGGAATCGTCAGCATTGACCGTGTAGAACACGCTAATACCCACTTCGGGTAAGAAGACTGCGATGAGTTTGTTCCATTGTCCCGATTTTACAAGTGATGTTGATTAAAAACTCAGATTAGACTTACTCCACAGTACCTGGGACTCAACATTGATAAGTATTCACCAGTAGAGACAACAACTACCCCTAACCAGGGGTTTTTTTTTAACTAAGGGGGTTGGGGGCTGGGGACTGGGGGCTGGGGACTGGGGATTAGGGACTAGGAACTATGAACTAGGTAAGACTTTTTCCCAATTCCCAATTCCCTTCTCGCTCAGGAAGCTTTGACATTTATGCCAATCTATGCACTAAGCGATCGCTTCTGCCGTCAAAGGCTACTGTTTGCTTTTTTAGGTCGAATTATAAACAGGGTTCATATAATTATAGAAAAAAAACTTTTCTTTACATCCATCTAACGGAATATTTACGTCTTTCTTTGGGTATACTTGGCAGAACTGCGAAAACAATCAGGAAGAAAACTCAAATGGCAGAAATGAACTGTTTAGAGTTGGAACAAGAAATTGGCAAGATGGCTGCGGCAATGATGACCCGTAACAGCCAGATAGGGGAAGACCTAATCGCCAATCTCAAAACTCAGATGACGCTTGAAGATGTAGCTGGTGTGATGCTGGTGAGTATTGAGCGTTTGATGTGGTTTGACACCGAATCAGTTATCTGGACTATAAAACATCTGATTCCTAGCGATGTTATGCAACAAATCCGCAGAATTACTTCAGTCGCTGTCTGCAAGCAGTTGATTGGCAAAGGATTCACGCCAGGAAAAGATTTTAGTGTCAGTGCTACAGGCAAACTGCTCCTCAACCAGAACGCTAAAACAGCAATATTACCTCTGGCGACAATAGAGTAATTTCAGGCGCTCTTGGATGCCGCCAGACGAACTTAATCAGAGAGAGAACACAGGCATAGTTTTTCGCGCGTCCTCGGCATCATGTAGAGACGAGTACAGGTTGGGCGGCATAATTCCCTTGCTAACTGCATTTCTTGCACAAATAGTCTGTTTGTAACAAAAATGTTGTGAGGAGGATCACTTAAAGAAAAGATAGGTATCACACCCCTCACACGGTTTTAATCACTTCCGTATATAAAGAAATGTATAAAACTAAAAATAGAAGATTCTGTGACCTACGATGCCAGACAAAGCTCTCGTCCCCATCGCGATCGCTCAACCCACAGAAATCTTAAATCAGTTGAAGAGTGGGCAACTGCTTAAGGTCAACGGTTTTCCTGGTAGTGCTTTAATCATCTGCCATCGGCATCATGCGGAAATGGCAGGCCCAGGCGCAGCTGTTGGCAGTTTGTTTGATATCAATTGCCGTCGGGTAATCCCCATCGGCAATCCGTCTGTGGTTTACCCAGAGTCTCTTGCAGAACGTCAAAAAGCTTATGTCATCCGGCAGCAATGGATTCGCTTGAATCAAAAAGCGATGGAGCATTGCGTACCGTTGCACCGTGCCGTGGCGATTTTAAGGCTATTTGAGAGATACTTTGGACCCGAAGCAACTATCCAAATGCCGGATGAAATTTTGGCTCAGTTGGTAGGAGTTTTCCCAAAAACAATCCAGATGGCGCGTCTGGCTACTCAGAATCGATGCGAGAGTAGAAAGCAGGATTCTAGGCTAGTGAAAGTTTGAGGAAAATTGGGAATTGGGGATAGGGGATTGGGAATTGGAAAGAATCTTACCCAGTCCCCAGCCCTAGTTAAATCAGCTTGATGGCGCGAAGACCGAAAAATAGCGCTAAAGCTGCACCAAAGGCAGCACCCAAAATCAAAATGTAAGCGATCGCAGCAGAGATATCCATTTTTCGCGTTAACCTAATATCGACTATGAACTATTGAATCATCAACTGGAGTAGAATACAGCCGACAAGCGATCGCTCTTTGATGGGGAAGACTTATGGAATCGGTTATTGGGGTTAATTTACCACAGGAATCTTACGAGATTGCGATCGCATCTGGCAATCTGGCAAAACTCGGCGACAGAATGATCTCGCTAAACCTGGGTAAGAAAGTATTAGTCGTTTCTAACCCGGTAATTTTTCAATATTACGGGGAAGTGGCGATCGCATCCCTCAAAGAAGCTGGTTTTGAAGTCGCACAAATTACTCTCCCAGCTGGGGAAAGCTACAAAACTCTCGACTCACTACAAAAAATCTACGACGCTGCCTTAGAAAATCGTTTAGAACGTTCCTCAACTATGGTAGCTTTGGGCGGCGGCGTAATTGGCGATATGACTGGCTTTGCCTCTGCCACTTGGTTGCGCGGGATTAACTTTGTGCAAGTACCGACAACGCTGTTGGCGATGGTTGATGCGTCAATTGGGGGGAAAACGGGAGTTAATCATCCCCAAGGGAAGAATTTAATTGGTGCTTTCCATCAACCGCGAGAAGTTTTAATCGATCCAGAAGTGCTGAAAACCTTGCCAGTGCGCGAGTTTCGGGCTGGAATCGCAGAAGTGATTAAGTACGGGATTATCTGGGATGCAGAATTATTTTCTCAGATGGAGCGATCGCAATATCTCGACTGTCTGGACAATCTAGACCCAGGTTTATTACAAGAAATCCTGACTCGCTCTTGCCAAGCCAAAGCTGATGTAGTAAGCAAAGATGAAAAAGAAGCTGGACTCAGAGCAATTCTCAACTACGGTCACACCATCGGTCATGCAGTCGAAAGCTTAACCGAATACCGCGTAGTTAATCACGGTGAAGCTGTAGCTATTGGCATGGTAGCAGCGGGTGAAATTGCCGTAACCCTACAGATGTGGGATAAGTTAGCCTCAGAGCGTCAAAACGCCTTAATCCAAAAAGCCGGATTACCTACTGCGTTACCACCAGGACTAGATATTGAAGCAATTGTAGACGCTCTCTCGACCGATAAAAAAGTTAAAGCCGGAAAAGTGCGCTTTGTCCTCCCGACGCAAATTGGAGCAGCAATTGTAACCGACCAAGTGCCACGGGATGTGATAAAACAAGTGCTGCAACAAATGAGTAGCTAATACAAATTACCAATTACCACTATTTGATATGACTCACTATGGCATCATCTGTCCTACAGCAACAGGACACCTCAACCCAATGACCACTTTAGGACGCGAACTGCTTTCTCGCGGTCATCGCGTCACTGTCTTCGGGATTGAGGATGCCCAACCCAAGGCACTTGCAGCCGGATTGGACTTTTGGGCAATTGGAGAATCCGAGTTCCCACACGGGATAACTAAGCAATCTTTGGGAGAACTGGGGAAACTAAGCGGACTCGCTGCCTTGCGCTATACCATCAGTCTGATCCAACAGAGTGCTGCTATGCTGCTTCAGGAGGCTCCGGCAGCCCTCAAAGTAGCAGGCGTAGAAGCATTGTTAGTAGACCAAATTTCATATGGGGGAGGGACGGTAGCAGAATTCCTAGAGATTCCTTTCATTACTGTGTGCAGCGCCATGATGGTTAATCAAGAAGACGGCGTTCCCCCATTTTCTTCACCTTGGAGTTATAACACTGCATTGTGGGCGCGTCTGCGGAACAAAGCAGCTTACAATCTATTCAATCGCATCACTAAGCCAGTCCGAGACGTGATAAGCGAGTATCGCCAAAGGTGGAATTTACCCCTCTACTTTCACTCGAACGATCAATACTCGCAACTAGCGCAATTGAGTCAACAGCCAGCTGAGTTTGAATTCCCAAGGCAGAATTTACCTAAAGTCTTTCATTTTACTGGCCCATATCACAATCCAGCCAGCCGAGAACCTGTATCTTTTCCCTTTGAAAAGTTAACGGGAAAACCCTTCATTTACGCCTCTATGGGAACTGTACAAAATCGCCTGCTGGATATTTTCCGCGATCTTGCCGCAGCTTGTGAAGGATTGGATGCTCAGTTAGTGCTTTCTTTGGGTGGTTCAACTAGCCCAGAATCGCTCCCAGGACTGCCTGGTTCACCCTTGGTTGTAGAATATGCACCCCAACTAGAATTACTACAAAACGCCGCCCTGACGATTACCCATGCAGGCATGAATACTACTTTGGAATCTTTGAGTAATGGGGTGCCAATGGTAGCGATTCCAATTGCCAACGATCAGCCGGGAGTAGCAGCGCGTATAGCTTGGACGGGTTGTGGCGAAGTTGTGCAGTTGTCTCGGTTGAGCGTTCCCAAGTTACGAGCAGCTATACAACGGGTGCTGACTCAAGATTCTTACAAGCAGAATGCTACCAGGTTACAAGCAGCGATTCACCGTGCTGGAGGAGTTCGTCGAGCTGCCGATATTATTGAACAGGCTATATCTACAGGAAAGCCTGTTCTTCGTGATGCTAACGGTTGACCTTCCTAAATATCACATTTGTCTCGTTTCTAGGGTGAGGCTGGGAACGCATACATAGAATATCTAGGCTCTACTCCCATACACTACTTCATCAGAATGCTCACACTGTAAAGGAATTCCCATGCAGAGCATAGAAGTTAGGAGGTGTGGGGTGTCAAGGTGCACGTCTTTTTTTTATCGTTTGATGCTTAACATAAATTTATTTAAATTAACAGCTTGTTACTTTAGTTAGTTAAGGTATATATTCATATTGTAAGTATTTATTCCTAAGACGTCACTTTTTAGTTCAGTCAATTAAGGAAAATTTTACGGGACAAGTACAGGTAGCCAAAGCAAGTACCTGCCATACGCAACCTGAAACCCCTGGTATACCCCTCAATCTTGCGTAGGTTCTAGATAATGAACGCACAATTCCCGTGGATAACCACTATTGTTCTGCTGCCCTTACTAGCTTCTTTTGCCATCCCGGTACTACCTGATAAAGAAGGCAAAACTGTTCGCTGGTACGCCCTTGGGGTAGCGTTTGTAGACTTTGCCCTGATGGTTTATGCCTTTTGGTATCACTACGACCTAAATAACCCAGGCTTTCAACTGGTAGAAAACTACGCCTGGGTACCGCAACTGGGACTGAACTGGTCAATGGCGGTCGATGGGTTGTCAATGCCACTAATTGTCTTAACTGGCTTAGTCACCACCCTAGCTATATTTGCGGGTTGGAAAGTTACCAAAAAGCCGCGCTTGTTTTACTTCCTGATGCTGGTGATGTTAAGCACGCAGATTGGTGTCTTTGCCGCCCAGGATATGCTCTTATTCTTCATGATGTGGGAACTGGAGTTAGTGCCAGTGTACCTGCTGATCTCCATCTGGGGCGGAGAAAAGCGCCGATATGCAGCCACCAAGTTTATCCTCTACACCGCCTTGGCGTCTGTATTCATTCTGGTATCAGACTTCTTGATGGCATTTTCAGGCGATACAGTCACCTTTGACATGGCGGCGCTAGCAGCCAAGCATTACCCCAAAGCATTAGAATTAGCCGCTTATGCTGGATTCTTGATTGCCTTTGGTGTCAAACTGCCGATTTTCCCCCTCCACACTTGGCTACCAGATGCCCACGGCGAAGCTTCAGCCCCCGTATCGATGATTTTGGCTGGGGTGTTGCTGAAAATGGGCGGCTATGCGCTGATTCGCATGAACATGGAAATGCTACCCAATGCCCATGCTTACTTCGCGCCAGTGCTAGTAATTCTGGGCATGGTTAACATTATCTACGGCGCTTTGACCGCTTTTGCCCAAACCAATCTGAAACGGCGGTTGGCTTATTCTTCAATTTCCCACATGGGCTTTGTGCTGATTGGTATCGCCTCGTTCACAGATTTGGGTTTGAATGGTGCGGTGCTGCAAATGGTTTCCCACGGCTTAATTGCGGCGGCGTTATTCTTCCTCTCAGGCGTTACCTACGACCGCACCCACAGCTTGATGATGGATAAAATGGGGGGACTTGCCAAACAAATGCCCAAGGTGTTTGCCTTGTTCACAGTGGGTTCGATGGCTTCCCTAGCGTTACCGGGAATGAGCGGTTTTGTGGGCGAACTGACGGTATTTTTAGGCTTGACGACAAGCGATGTTTACAGCCCCATTTTCAAAGTTGTGGTGGTGCTGCTGGCGGCGGTGGGATTGATTCTTACACCAATGTATTTACTGGATTTGCTGCGTCAAGTATTCTACGGGCAGTCTAATCCAGAATTGGCGACATTAGTGGCGATGGATGCTAAGCCTCGCGAAGTGTTTATCACTGCTTGCTTGTTAATTCCCATCATCGGAATTGGTTTGTATCCCAAGGTGGCGACTCAAACCTATGATGTTAAGACTGTTGCAGTTGCAGCGCAGGCGCGTAATGTGCTGACGCTGGTTGCCCAAAAACAAGCACCTCTGTATTCTCAAGCTTTAGTGGCACCGAAGCTACCTGGTGCGGTTGATTAAGTTTCCTTCCTGGCTGGAAATTAAACTTAATTTAAGGAGCCTGATCGTTTAAGGCTCCTTTTTGGTTTTATTGTGGGTATGCAAATGTTAGGAAAAAGCAGGGATTATGGCTATTTTCTGACAATAACCCATATTGCATGGATAATCCCTGGTACATAACCTAGAAAAGTCAAAACGAGATTAATCCAAAAGTCTGTGCCAATCCCTACTTGCAAGAAAACTCCAAGAGGTGGAATAAAAATGGCTATGAGTATGCGGAAAAAATCCATAATACCCTCCGTATAAGAGTTATGGTTGATACTTTTCAACAGTAGCATCGATACTGGGCTGAGCCATCTCTATTGAGATAGAAAAGCAGCTCTAAGCAATTAAAACTAAGGGCATTGCTGAAAGAGTAATGTTTCTCCCTGTAAAATGGATAAGCTAGGGTATACTTCTTTGTCTGAATTTGGCTGAAATGAATTGCCCCAACTGTAACGCAACAGAGGTTTCTAAGAATGGTCATCGTAAAGGGCGGCAATGCTACAAATGCAAGCACTGTGGTCGCCAGTTCCTGGAGCATTACCGCCCCTGGCAGTATTCCAACGATGTCAAACAACTCTGTCTCAAAATGTACCTCAACGGCATGGGACTACGAGGTATCGAACGAGTTACCGAGATCCACCATACAACTGTGATGCACTGGATTCGAGAGGCTGGACATCAACTGCGCGATGCCCCAGAATCTGAAGAAATTCCAGAGGTAACTGAGCTGGACGAACTGCTTTTCCTTTGTGGGGAACAAGCGTAACAAGCTGTGGATTTGGACCGCAGTCAATCACAACCAAGCGGGAATTTTGGCCTGGGTGATAGGCGACCGCAGTGGTGCCACCTTCAAGTGTTTGTGGAGTCTTGTCAAATGCTGGCAATGTTTCTTTTATGTTATCGATGGCTGGAAGGTATATCCCATGTTCATTGAGGAGGGTGATCAAATTGTCAGCAAGACCTACATGACGAGGGTTGAGGGAGAGAATACTCGTTTGCGGCATTACCAGGCACGGCTGCACCGTAAAACCTTGTGCTACTCCAAGTCAGTTGAGATGTTGAAGTGTTCCCTCCGCTTGCTGCTCCACTATTTGAAATATCGGACAGTTTCTTTGCTAGCCTAGTTCATTCCTCTTTCAGCAACGCCAAACTAAGAAATTAAAAATTAAAAACTGTAAAAGCCAGTGGTCGCTTTTCCCTTCGGGCGCTTATTGAAGGTAAATTAAATACCCGACAGCCGAGCGATGCCATAAAATAAATGTTGTGGATGGCTGGTGAAGTAAAAAAGTATAAATATTAGTTATAATAATGAACTTTTTCGCTGGTAGAGGGTCGTCATTTTAGGTGAGTGGCGCGATCGCAAAATATGAAGTTATCCTGTTGACAAATTAAGGTGGCGATCGCATTGGATATCATTTCAGGATATCCGGTTAACTCGAACGGTCATTTTTATGAGTAATTCTGCTGTTAGAGCAGCCTGGTTCAAGCGAGTGAGGGGTGCAATGATAAATGACCTTGACCAGCTCTTAGAGGACTCCCAACAACGCTTGCAGGAGTTGTGGCAGTATACCCAAGAGTTATCGGAGTCGCAAAAGCAGCCGCTAGTGGAAGTTCTAGAGAAATTATCCAGCCAACTGCAAGAAATGCAAGTAGTGACACGCTACCAATTGCGCCAAAGAAGATTGGCTACCAACACTCGTGTAGAACTCGTCGCACAAGGACAGCATTATCAATCTGATCGGGAGTTACATCGTCAAGCGGATTCCGATGATCCAATAGTAGCGATCGCGTCGAGTAATGATATTGGCTACCTGGTGACAAATCCACAAGGGGTAATTCTAGAAGCCAATCGGACAGCAGCACAATTGTTGGACAATTCTCAGGAGTGCCTGCTGGGTAACTCTTTAGTGGAGTTTGTCGCCGCCGATGCTCGTGGTGACTTTCATGCTCAGCTTAGCGCATTGCAACAAGGGGCGGTTGTCAAAAATTGGGAAATCGGCTTAGCCAAAGCCCAAGGCGAACTGTTTACTGGTGTATTAAGTGTGGAGCCAGTGCGCCAAGTGCAGCAACCTCATCAGGTGGTGGGATTGCGCTGGTTCCTGCAAGATATTACTGAGACTAAATACAATCCGGTGGTTTGTCTTAACCAAAGAAAGCTGGAGTGCGTCCAAGAAGATTTAGAAAACTTGCTTGCAGAATCCCTAGAACCGGAAGGCGAACTAGCGGATGTAACAGAGTGCCAAGCGCCCCACAATATGTTACTTCGCCAAACCCTTTTGCGTCGCACTTGGGCGCTACAACAGGCGCTCAAGTTTGAAGCAATGCTTAAACTTATTACCGACAAATTGCGCGATACTCTCGATGAAAACCAGATTTTGCAAACCGCCGTACAGGAATTAACTCTGGTGCTGGGTGTTGAAGGCTGCGATACAGCTTTATACAATGCTGATCACACGGCGACTATTACCCATGAGTACACAATAGGATTGCCGTCCGCTCTAGGGGAAGTCGTATCAATTGCCCACTTGTTTGCCGAAGATACTCAATTGTTGCAAGGTGCGTATTTCCAGTTTTGTTACTTAGTGCCAGGGATTCGCGGACAAGTGGCTATCTTAGCTTGTCCGATTTTTGATAACCAAGGGGTGTTGGGGGATCTGTGGTTATACAAGCGGCACGAAGAGGCTTTTAACGAGTTAGAAATCAGATTAGCGCAGCAAGTCGCTTCTGGGTGCGCGATCGCAATTCGCCAAGCTCGACTTTACCAAGCAACTCGAAGCCAAGTAGTAGAACTGGAAAAACTCACTCGCCTCAAAGATGACTTCTTAAGTACCGTTCCCCATGAATTGCGATCGCCTGTCGCTAACATGAAAATGGCAATTCAGATGTTAGGCATTGCCTTAAATAAAGACCACGGATTGTTCGCAGAGCTATCCAAGCCACCAGCAAAAAGAAACAAAGTAGCTCGCTACTTCCATATTTTACATAACGAATGCGAACGAGAAATCAACCTAGTTAATGACCTCTTGGAATGGCAAAAACTTGATACCGAAGTTCAACCCCTAGTGCTGACAACAATTGAAATGCTCGAATGGCTTCCCAAAGTCATCGAGCCTTTTGTTCAGCAAGCTCAAGAACGCCAGCTAAACTTAGAAATTAACATCGAGCCGGAACTGCCTCCCTTAGTTTGCGACCACGCCAGTTTAGGGCGAATTTTAAGCGAGTTGCTGACCAATGCCTGCAAGTACACGCCAACCCAAGAAAAGATTGTCGTCACAGCTCGTGCCGCACAAGCAAGAATAGAAGTGAGCGTGAATAATACTGGGGTGGAAATTCCAGCAAGCGAGAGGGAGAGGATTTTTGAGAAATTCTACCGCATCCCCAGCACCGATCCTTGGAAGCAGGGGGGAACTGGATTAGGACTGGCGCTGGTGCAAAAGCGAGTGGCACTTTTAGGAGGTACGATTCAGTTGGAAAGTAGTGCAAATCAAACTTGTTTTACAGTGTCTTTGCCGCTAAAACCTTCAGAACTTTAAAAAGGTAAATTATGGGTTATAGAGTATCTAAAGATATTGCCATAAAACATTTGATTTCAGGCTTTAAACCTACAATTCAGAAGCTTGGTGCTTGGGGTTTGATCCACCTGTCCCAACAAATCGCAGATTTGAAATTTTCAGCTTCTAAGTGAACTGTATTGCTTTATAACTAACAATGAACCTGATGGATGGGAATTTTAATAACAAATTCCGTACCTTTCCCCATCTGAGAAAAACAGCGCAAAGATCCAGAATGTTTCTCGACTACTATTTGGTAACTGATCGACAATCCTAAACCAGTGCCTTTGCCAATAGGTTTGGTGGTATAGAAGGGATCAAAAATTCGTCGTCGCACTTCTTCGTTTATTCCCGAACCATTGTCTGCAATCCGAATCGATACATAATTGCTACCTCGCACTTCAGTACAAATCCGAATCGTAGGAACTGAGGATAAGGAGGAGAAGGCTTCTTCTTCCTGGTCTATTCTTGTTTCCCCAGTCCCTAGTCCCCAGTCCCTAGTCCCGATTTCCAAGGCATCAATAGCATTACTAATAATATTCATAAATACCTGATTGAGTTGTCCGGCGTAGCAGTCAACTTTGGGCAGATTACCATAAGTTTTGATTACTTGGATTTCGGGACGATTTGGTTGAACTCGCAGGCGATTTTCCAGAATCATCAGCGTACTTTCGATACCTTCGTGGATATCTACCTCTTTCATTTCGGCTTCGTCGAGGCGGGAGAAAGTTCGTAATGACAGAACGATGTCGCAGATGCGCGTAGCTCCCATTTTCATTGAAGAGAGAACTTTGGGAAAGTCTCCTTTGAGAAAATCTAAGTCGATAGCTTTTATTTCTTCTGTGATTTCTCTTGTGGGATTGGGATATTGTTCTTGATAAAGTTGCAGCAGGCGCAGCAAATCTTCAGCGTATTCAGTGGCGGGGGTGATGTTGCCATAGATGAAGCTTACCGGGTTGTTAATTTCGTGAGCTACACCTGCTACTAGCTGACCGAGAGAAGACATTTTTTCTGATTGAATCAGCTGGAATTGGGTTTTTTGCAATTCTCGCAAAGTTTTTTGTAACTCTTGCGCCTGTTCTCGCAATTGCGCTTCCGATGCTTTTAAGGCGTGTTCGGCGGCTTTCTTGTCGCTAATGTCGCGCACAATTACCAGGGCTTCAGTTTCCCCACTGGCGGCATACCGAGCTTCGTAATCGCGCATTTTGCCGTCAATCGCCTGTATCTGATACTCATAAATTTGAGGTTCACCAGTAGCGATCGCTGTTAAAAGATTTTGCATGGTAAACTCAGCTACCTCTGGGGGCATCACCTCATGTATCTTTTTGCCCATAAATAAGCTGGGAGGCATTAAGAGGGAATCTTCTGTCGGCGCGTGGAAGTCGAGATACGTACCATCAAAGCTCATGCGAAATAACAAATCTGGAAGTGCTTGGATCAAGGCGCGATTTCTATATTCGCTCTTTTGCAATGCTTCCTCCGCGCGTTTGCGATCGCTAATTTCAAAGACGACTACACCAACGCCTAGCGGTCTGTCATCTTCTCCAAACAGGGGAAAATTAGAAGTTATCCAATGCCGCACTACATCAGGTTGTTTTGGTGTTTTGGCGCTGACTTCCTGGTTGATAAATGATTCGCCGTGGATTAATATCCGCTGATACATTGGCTCTAGAGCTTGCGCGACACTTGGTACAACTTCCCTTAAACTCTTGCCAAAATGCTCCTGTCTAGATACTCCATTGATCTCTGCCAGTGCTTCGTTGATCTGTACGTATCTCAGCTGATCGTCAAAAATCCCAAGTCCGGCGGGTGCAGCGTTGAAAAAGGTATCAAATAATCTCTGGCGTAAGGCTAATTCTTTTTCTAGGGCAATGCGCGAACTAATGTCTTGAATAACGGTAATAAAATATTTGGGTTTGCCAGACTCCTCGCGCACCAGCATCGGAGTTAGCTGCACCCAGACGAGGGAACCATCTTGGCGGATGTAACGCTTCTGGATCGAGTAACTTTGAATCTCCCCAGCCAGCAGCTGGCGAATGTACTCCAAATCGCTATTGAGGTCATCCGGGTGGGTGACATCTTTAAAGGTGAGCGCCTTTAGTTCTTCTTGGGTGTAACCCAGCAGATGGCAAACTTTTTGATTGACAAATAGCCAATGTCCATCTAGAGAAATATGGCAGATGCCAACAGCTGCTTGCTCAAAGGTGAATCGAAATTGCTCCTCGCTTTCTCGAAGTGCATCAAGAGCTTGTTGGCGATCGCTAATGTCAATCCCTACCGCCATAAAAAAGTCAACTGTGGGACAGCCATCCTCGCCTGTCTCTTTAAAGACCAACGTACCATGCCACTCTACCAACCGCTTTTCACCCGTCTTGGTTAGTACCTCGTTTGTATGTACGTTTGATCCACGAAAGTTTAGGAGACATTCTAAAGTCTCTAAAACTCCCGCCTGCTCAGTTTCGGGGACGAACATCGGCAAGTAATCTTTACCCACTACCTCCTCTAAGGTGTAGCCCAATGTGTTTAGCATCGCTGGGTTCATCATCTGAACTTTTCCATCTGCGCTTAGTGTGACAAAAAAAGCCGGACACGCTTCCATCAGGGTGCGGCTGAAGTTCCTTTCTTTGATTAATTCTTCCTCAACAGCTTTGCGTTCTGTTATATCGGTGGAAATGCCGCACAGAGCGTAGGGAACACTGTTCTCGTCGCAGAGGGGAAACTTCAGCGCCAGGTAAGTGTGAAGTTTGTCATCTTGCAAAGCAACTTCCTCC
Organism: Funiculus sociatus GB2-C1; assembly: GCF_039962115.1. Classification (NCBI taxonomy): domain Bacteria; kingdom Bacillati; phylum Cyanobacteriota; class Cyanophyceae; order Coleofasciculales; family Coleofasciculaceae; genus Funiculus; species Funiculus sociatus. The sequence continues at coordinate 129,496 of NZ_JAMPKJ010000007.1, forward strand.
AACTCCATTGGAGTTTTGGCTGCTAGCACGTTTTGGTCGTTATATCGAAATGTGTCTGCTATTTCCTTGGGGAAAATATCGTAATCAGTTTTACCTTCTAACTCTTCTTTGTTGATGTGGAACACAGCTTCGTATTGGCGGTTGACCAAAAGGTATCGTCCTTGCGTATCTTTCAGGTAGATTAAGGCTGGGGAGTTATCCAAAATTGCCTGTAGTCGCTGTTCGCTCTCTTTTAGTGCTTCCTCCACCCGCGCCCGTTGGGCAATTTCAACTTGCAATTGATCAATAGCATTGTTGAGTTCAGCAGTACGCTCCTCAACAATAATTTCTAACGCTTCCTTTGCCTGTTTTAGCGCTGCTTCTGTGCTAGTGTTAACGGCTTTAACAGCAGGACTTTCAGTAATTACCTGTGTCATCATCAAAATGCCACCGATTTCACCCGAAGATTGCCGCCAAGGATGCAGTTCCCAATTCACCCAATCAATTGTGCCATCATCACGGGGAAAGGGATCTGCTTCGCACTTTTGAACTTCTCCTGCCAAACTGCGCTGGTGGATCTGCTTCCAACGATCGGGAATTTCGGGAAAGACTTCGTAATGAGAGCGACCGATGATATCTTGGTTTGTTAAGCCATAATCTGTTAGCCAGCGACGACTGGTTATCAGGTAACGCATATCGCGGTCGAATATCGCGATCGCTGCTGGGGTGTGTTCCGCCAGCAATTGTAGCAGTTCCGCATTGTCTGGAACATTCATGGTTATTAAAATACCAAAAAATACCTTTTTTAATTAGCAGGAACAGGTAAATTCCCTAATTAGATATTTATACTGATGCGATGGAAAATTGAAACAGAGAAAATACCTATTTTAAGCAGCTCCCAAGCTGTTTTACTCGCAAAGTTACCATGAAATACCTAAATAATTAGAATTATTTTAATATTTGTTAATAAACGCAAAAAATTGGTATGCGGATAGAAGTTAGTAGCGATCGCTACTAACCTCTATCCACCACCTGAATTTATATAATTAAGTAAATCAGCCGCCACTAATTTTGGCTTTATAGCCTAATTTAGTGAGAATCTCAACGAGTTTCTGCGTATGATCGCCCTGAATTTCGAGAGTATTATCTTTAACAGTGCCACCAGTGCCGCACTGAGTTTTTAGCTGCTTCAGGAGAGCTTCTAGAGTTTCAGGTTTCACCTGAAAGCCACTAATCACCGTCACAGTTTTTCCCTTGCGCCCTTTACGAGAAGCCTGAACTTTCAGATTTTGCTGATTTGAGGGTAATTCGGCAATTGGTCTTTCAAAAGCAGCAGAATTATCGCCGTTGCCAAATTCCGAGTAGACAACGCGCTTTTGAGCAGATTGGGAATCGGAGGATTTGCGGTTAGAAGAGGACATCGCAGTTAGGAATGAGGTTCTTTAACCATTAAGTACAGTGGGGGTTGAGAAGGAAAAAGGGAAAAATCGAGAATTATTTTTTACCTTTTACCTTTTGCATCAGAGCCTTTTTTTGCCCACCCTACAACTATAATGAAGTTTATGCTGTGATTCCCTTTAATAACTGTGACACGTACTCCCATTTCTCCCAATCCTCAAGAAAGTGCCAACGCCTCTGCACAACAACCCGATGCGCTGGGAAGATTTGGACGTTTTGGCGGCAAGTACGTGCCGGAAACACTGATGCCTGCGCTCTTGGAGCTAGAAGCTGCTTTTGAGGAATATCGCCAAGATCCAGCTTTCCAACAGGAACTCACAGAACTGTTGCGGGACTATGTGGGACGACCAAGCCCACTTTACTTTGCCGAACGGCTAACTTCTCATTATGCTAAGCCAGACGGTACGGGGCCGCAAATCTATCTGAAGCGAGAAGATTTGAACCACACCGGCGCTCATAAAATTAACAATGCTTTGGCTCAGGCATTGTTGGCGAAGCGAATGGGCAAGCAACGGATTATTGCCGAAACGGGTGCTGGTCAGCACGGCGTGGCTACAGCTACGGTTTGCGCCCGGTTTGGACTAGATTGCATCATCTACATGGGCGTTCACGATATGGAACGGCAAGCCCTGAACGTGTTTCGGATGCGGCTGATGGGGGCGGAAGTTCGCCCGGTGGCAGCGGGGACGGGAACGCTCAAAGATGCCACGTCGGAAGCAATTCGGGACTGGGTGACGAATGTAGAAACTACTCATTACATCTTGGGTTCGGTGGCGGGGCCGCATCCTTACCCGATGATGGTGCGAGATTTCCATAGGGTAATTGGTCAGGAAACTCGCGCTCAAGCGATGGAAAAATGGGGCGGGTTGCCAGATATTCTCCTAGCTTGTGTCGGCGGCGGCTCGAATGCAATGGGCCTATTTCACGAGTTTGTGAATGAGCCTAGCGTGCGGCTGATTGGTGTGGAGGCTGCTGGTGAGGGTGTGAATACAGAAAAACACGCAGCGACCTTGACAAAAGGGCGAGTTGGTGTATTGCACGGCGCAATGAGCTATTTGCTGCAAGATGAGGATGGTCAGGTTGTGGAGGCCCATTCGATTAGCGCTGGGCTAGATTATCCTGGTGTTGGCCCGGAGCATAGTTATCTCAAGGATGCAGGTCGGGCAGAATATTACAGCGTGACTGATGCTGAGGCGCTGGAGGCGTTTAAGCGAATGTCTCAGTTGGAGGGGATTATTCCGGCGCTGGAAACGTCGCACGCGATCGCATACCTCGATACTCTTTGCTCTCAACTAAGTGGCAATCCCCGCATTATCATCAACTGTTCTGGGCGCGGTGACAAGGATGTACAAACAGTCGCGAAGTTGCTCAAAGACACGGAATCACTAGAAAAGTAATGCCATTATCCGCACGGATAGCCTTGGGAATGCTTTTTCTGGCTGCTGGGCTGAGTGGCTGCGATATCTTCAATAATCAGCCGCCACCCAGTACGCCTGCGACTCAACCAACCTCAAATTCTGGTTCTTACACAACCTTGGAACAGTCTGTTCACGAACAGATAAATCAGTATCGCCAGTCCCAGAATTTGCCCCCCTTAACTCTGAATGCTGAAATCAGCAAAGAGGCTAAGGCGCACAGTCAAGCAATGGCAAATGGTACAGTTGCTTTTAGTCACGATGGTTTTGAAGGGCGAGTTAAGGAAATTGGCACGTCGATAAACTATCGCAGTGCGGCGGAGAATGTGGCGTACAATCAAGGATACAGCGATCCGGTTACCCAAGCGGTTCAGGGTTGGATAAAAAGTCCCGGTCATCTGAAAAATATTCAAGGTGATTTTAATTTAACTGGGATTGGTGTTGTCCAGAATGCTAAGGGTGAGTATTACTTGACGCAGATTTTTATCAAACGCGGGTAATAGTATTTTTGGTTTTGGATAATGGAATTGGTTGGGTTTAATTCAGTAATGGTGTAAGGAGAGGAAATTGGAAGATTTTCAGGTTTGCGATCGCGACTTTCCCGACAATATACTTTCTGAGTATCTGCAAGAGGAAGCGATCGCTGTGGATACGGAAACAATGGGATTGTTACCGCAGCGCGATCGCTTGTGTCTGGTGCAGCTGTGCGACTCTAAAGATAGAGTAACAGTAGTGCAAATTGCCAAAGGACAAACAGACGCACCCAATTTAAAAAAGCTAATGGAAGCCCAAAGCGTCCTGAAAATCTTCCACTTTGCTCGTTTCGATGTCGCCCAGCTGCGTTATCATCTCGGCATCCACGTTCAGCCGATCTTCTGCACAAAAATCGCCAGCAAACTTGCTAGAACCTATTCCCCTCGCCACGGTCTTAAGGAATTGGTGCAAGAATTAGAAAAGGTGGAACTTGATAAAAGTTCTCAAAGTTCCGACTGGGGTAATGCAGAGAATCTTTCTGAGGATCAGCTGCGCTATGCTGCGAATGATGTGCGTTACCTAGTGAGCGTGCGGCAGAAACTTATTGCTATGCTGCAACGAGAAGAACGTTGGGAAATTGCCCAAGAGTGCTTTAAGTGTTTGCCCACTATAGTAGCTCTAGATTTACTGCAATATAAAGATATTTTTGAACACTGATATAGCAGTGTTCTTTTCTAGTCAAGCTTAAACATCTATAGATAGATTTCTTTCTACTGGATAGCCAACCGCCTTCCAAGCCGCTACACCGCCTCTAAGTTCAGACACATTTTCAAACCCAGCCGCACGCAGTTTTGTCGCTGCTGCTGCTGTTTCATCGTCGGTTTCGCCGTATACATAAATATCGCGATGTAGTTCTAAACTAGATAAGGCGCGGTTTACTAATTCGTTCATCGGTATGGGAATAGCTCCCATGATATGGCTGATGTTGAAAAAGCTGCGATCGCTTACATCAATAATCGTTAGCGCTGGTTCGCCCCAGTCCAGTCGTGCTTTCAGATCAAACACGCGAGACTGGGCGGCGATTGGTGGCGGTGAAGGAATAATTCCGAAAAAGTTAGTCATGGCTGGCTGCGACTTTTTATAATATTCTCTGCAATTTAACAATAAGTTTTAAGAATTGCAAATTCTTATAGATAAAATATTTACATCCAGTCCAAGTTATGCCTACTGGTATAGGTGCAATTACTTAACAAGCATAGACATCGGGTAGGGATATCCAGTAAGCGATCGCGCGTAGCACAAAATCCCGGTAGCAGCATCCTAATGCGTGCAAATCTAGCAGACGAATTTTATTCGCCGTTTTTACAAGGATTGGAATTCTCCGGTATTAACTATTAGAAATACCAAAATTAAAATAAAATAAAAAATTTTTAATTTATTGAATATTCAATGTATATAATTTCTATTTACCTGCAAAATTGGACAAGGCTTTCCATCAACAAACCAGTTTTATCCTTAATATTTGACATCATTCTTCATCGGGTTTACTCTCCCTAAAATTTCTGCCGTGCTAGGATAGCAATCAGATAAATTAGCGTTGGTAGTGTGTTAGAAGATGACCCCGCATGAACTGTTAACGTTAGTGTTGATGCTCTCTCCTGGGATTTTACTCTCTGTGTTGATTTTGAGTGCCTTTGCTGCTGGGGGCTGAATTGGAATAGCAAGCGGCCTACGTCCACAAGAGGGCGATGGCTTTAGCCTAGAAAAAACCCCTGGCGCTAGCTGTTTGTTAGCACTTCAAAAAAACAGCACCCTTAATCTAGATAGAAGCGCGATCGCTGCTAGATGCTGCTAAAAGCAGCTATTCGCTTGGGCGTTACTAATTGATCGGGTTTAATCAGCGGATTTTTCGCCGCCGGAAGATTTCTTAGGCAAGGTAGAAGATCCAGTCAACGTTTCCTCTAACTCCATGCGTTGTTCAATCTGGCGCAAGAAATATCCAGTCATCATCGCTGATGCCAATAAACCTGCTAAATTTTCTCTGTCGGTGGTAATTTGTACCTGAAAATTTTCTGAAGGTAGCATTCCCACCAGCCCTTGAACGTTCTGGGAGATAATTTGCTTAATTTCAGGAGTGACGGATTTAGCAACCCGCGCTAAAACTTCAGGAGGTTGGTGCTGAATATATTTCAGCAACTGATTGACTTGTGTATCTTCAGGTTCGCCATTGAGCAAATCGGGGTTGAATACCATTGGAATTTTCTCAGGATTTCATTGGCTTTTATCTACTTTAAACGATTGTGTTGTTTTGCAACGTCGTACTTTAGCGCGGATTGTCTAAGTCGATGGAGAGATTTTTGGCTCAAAAAAGACGTAGCAACTCTCAGGGGTAGGGTGCTTTACAGTATCCTGGTAGCGCGCCAAAGTATTCAGCAACGGCGCATTACTACCGAAATTCGTCATTCTTTACGGCTGTAGGGACATCCAGCTGACTCAGTTGGGGAAGTTGTTCCACTTCAAAATACTGATGAAATTTTTCTGTCACCTGTAGCCAGTAGGAACGCCCATCATCTTGTCGGCGTTTGGTGACAAAACCGAACTCGACGAGTTCCTGAACGTGCTGGTATGCTCCCGATCCGCGCAAGTCTACTAACTCAGATTGGGTGATGGAACCTTTAAGGGCGATCGCTGCTAATGTCCTCAATGCGCCTATTCCTAAGTCTAGCGGCACTAAAGTCTCGACTAAGGATTGAAAAGGCGATCGCAATTGCAAGGTGTAGCCTTCAGGCGTTTCAACTACTTCCAGGGCGCTGTCACGGTGCGCGTAATCGGTCATAAGCTGAATAATCGAATCTTCAGCATCATCGCGATCGCATCCTGCATACTCGGCAATTTCGGCAATAGAGACGGGTTTACCTTTGAGGTAGAGAATAGCTTCAATTTTCGTAGCGAGGCTAGGCATCATCATTAGTCAATTGTCCGTTGCCAACTGACAAAAAATTAGTCTAGTTGGCGTCCGGTGAGTTCGACAAAAATATCTTCTAAGTTGGAGGGGCGAACCATCATACCAGTTTTGTTGGGTGCGGTGTCAAGGTAGGCGTTAGCTTGTTCTAAGTTGGGGAAGAACTGATATTCTAAGCGATCGCCTACTTGTTTCATCACCAACCCTTCACCATGTTTAGAGCGTAGCTCCTCCAGGGTGCCAAGTTCTATCAGTTTACCAGCATCCATAATCCCAATGCGATCGCATAAATATTCCACCTCATCCATATAATGCGTCGTCAAAAGCATCGTCATCCCCTGCTTATTCAAATCCAGAATAATTTCCCAGAGGCGGCGGCGGGTTTGCGGATCTAGTCCTACCGTTGGTTCATCCAAAAACAAAATCTTCGGTTCATGTAACAGCGACCTCGCAATTTGCAACCGTCGCTTCATCCCGCCAGAGAGGGTTTTTACCAAACTATCTCGCCTCTGGTGCAACTCCACATACTCCAGCCATCGATCGATATCCTGCTGACGCTTCTTCGTGGGGATGTGGTGCATTCGTCCGTGCAGTTCCATATTTTCCCACACGGTTAAATCCATATCCACACTGGTTTGTTGCAACACCACGCCGATATTTTGCTTTACCTGCAACGGTTGGCGCACCACATCATAACCTGCTACCTCAACTCGTCCATCGCTAGGTTTTGTGAGCGTTGTTAGCATCCGAATTGTAGTAGATTTCCCCGCACCATTGGGGCCAAGTAAGCCAAACATTTCTCCAGATTCAATGGTAAAGGAGAGGTCGTTGACGACGGGAACTTTGTTGTAAAATTTGTGGACGTTTTGCAGGGAAACGGCAGTCATAATTACTATTTTTTTTAAATTCTGAGTTTTGAGCTAAAAATTAGAACTTAGGAGTAACAACTAAGAATTTAAAATTCTTAACTTCCAATTCCCTAATTTATAACTCAAAAATAAAAGTTAACTCCTCAATACTCTCCCATTATTTCTTCAGTTTCCCTCATTTCGTGTAAGGTTTGCCAACCTGCTTGCCACTCAGAAGGATTTTTCAAAATTTTGGCGTTAGTCCAGAAACGCACATTGGGGTCGCAGGAAGCCACCATTTCGGCAAAGACAAACTTGCCTTGGTTTTTCCGATTAACTACTTGGAAGTGTCTCCAACCCCACGTTTTTTGTTGGGCTGTCCATTTGGAACCGACAAGGTGAGGATATTTCAGCTTTTTCTGCATTTACTATTCAATCAGATATTTCTGGAGGGAAAAGACTTGGCATTGCAATCCTCCATTATCTACACATATGGCCAAACGGTCAATTTTTTGCAGCCAGATCCATCTAACCGTGTTGCCAATTTTCTGTTTTTTCTGGATAAGGCGTTTTTGTACCGCTTCATTAGGGCAAAGGATTTGGAAAGTGACTACCCCGTCTTCTTCTATTTCTCGAAATAGACAATCCCGAAACTTAGCACGGATGCTGCTGTCGAATTGACTGTGAAATTTCCGTAGCTTCCCAGTCCATGTTGTCTCGCGACGGTGGGGGGGTATGAGGCGGAAATCATCTTGATCTTCTTCGTCGGGATACAGAGGAGACATAATCTTCCTTTGCTGGTTGGGGAGAAAAGATTTTATCTTACATATTATGTTAATAACATTGTGAGTTAGAGGCACGTTTTTATTCAAATTTAGTAGGGTGGGATGAAAACCCACCCTACTGCTTTTTAATCGTCTGTGTTATTAGGAATTTCAGCCAAGTAAGCACGCTCAAGAGATTCTATGCTAATTTGGGGAGGCTCATCTCCACTTTCTTCTATTTCCTGCTGGAATTCGACAAGTGTCTGAAATAACTCTTCGGTAATTCTGAAAATTGGTTCGTCTGTCATAGTGTCCCCTCTCGATGCCAATAGACTCACTATTCATTTTTACAAATTAGCGATCGCTATTGGTTCTACCGGATGGGCTAACTCAAACCCAAAGACGCGGGAATAAAAGTAAAACTCTCCATCGATGACACGTTTGATATTCTCGGCGCGGCGGAAACCATGCTGTTCGCCCTCGAAGGCTACATAAGCAACGGGTAAACCCTTGGAACGCAACACATCAACCATCATCTCTGCTTGGTTGGGCGGGACAACTTTATCCTCAAGTCCTTGGAAGAAAATAATCGGACACGATAACTTATCTGTAAAGTGGATAGGCGATCGCTCGTGATAAATATCTTGCCGTTCTGGGTATGGCCCAATCAAGCGATCAAAGTAGCGCGATTCAAATTTATGGGTATCTCTTAAAAGTGCTTCTAAGTCGCTGACACCGTAATAACTCGCACCCGCCTTGAAGACATCGCGGAAAGTTAAGGCGCAGAGTGTAGTGTAACCCCCAGCGCTACCGCCTGCGATCGCCATCCGATTTTCATCCACCAAACCTTTTTCGGAAAGATATTTCGCCCCATTGACGCAATCATCCACATCCACAACACCCCACAGCCCATCTAAACGCTGATGATAAGCCCTTCCATAGCCAGTGCTACCACCATAATTTACATCCAGGTACGCAAAGCCGCGACTTGTCCAGTATTGAATCCGTAAATTTAACTGGCTAGAAGTTGCTGCTGTCGGGCCACCGTGACTTTTCACTACCAAGGGCGGTAATTCGCCCTCTGGGGCCATAAAGTCGTGGTTTTGGGGCGGATAGTAGAAGCCGTATGCTGTTAACCCATTTTCCGTCGGAAATTCAATCGGTTGTGCAATAGACAAATACCCAGTATCAATTTCCAACTTACTCGAACGCCGCAACACCGACCTCTGTCCAGTAGTCAAATCCAGCTGGACAATGGAACTAAATTCTGTTGGCGAACCAGCAATGAATGCAACACGACCAGCAACAGCTTTTAAAGAAGTAATCTCAGTGTAAGGCGTTTCAATTTGCTGTAGTTTTCCGGTCGTCGTGTCGAGACTCGCTAAATGCCAAATTCCCTGCTGGGTGTAAGTACAGATGATGCGATTAGCAGATTCAAAAGCATAAGTGGACATCCCAAAAATCCACTGAGGAAGTCCAAATTCCGCCTCCATTTCGCACAAAGGTTCAGTTAACCCCAACCCTTCGCCTTCAACGGGAGGGGCTTTTTTGTAAAGATTCCACCAGCCACTGCGATCGCTAACAAAGTGTAAAATGCCATCTGGCGACCACTCTGGCTGAAAAATCGATTCATCTGCACCACCAGCCACCAATTGAGATTCCCCCAAGGAACCATCTGGGTTAATTTGGGCTACCCATAATTCAGTACCATCCCAAGGCATATTCGGGTGGTTCCAAGTTAACCAAGCAAGTTGAGAACCATCTGGTTTCAGGCGCGGCGACGAGTAAAAATCATTGCCAGAAACCAACACCCGAACATCTTCGCCATTTTCCAAATTGATGCTAACTAAGGTGTTGACAGCTTCTTTACCCTCGCCCGTGTGGTCTTCTCGCACAGCATACAGACGCTTTCGCTGTCGGTCAATTATTGCATCCGCATAGCTCATTTTAGCCTCCGGTGTCAGAGGTTGCGGTTGGGAACCGGGAATCAGGCGATAAAGGCGCTGATCCGCGAAGTTGGAAAAATACACGATACCATCAGCGACGCAGTAAGCACCGCCGCCGTATTCGTTGACGCGGGTGCGGACATTAAAGGGAGGTGGCGCAATATCAATGGTTTGTCCGTCGGGGGTACGTCGCACAATTACAGTCCGTCCAGCTTCCGCAGGTCGCCCCTCAATCCAGTACACATCTTCGCCATCTATGGCAATTTGCCCCAATCCTATCGTTTCCGAAACCATCAAGTCTGAGGTGATGGGAGATTTCCAAGAACCATAGGGTTTTACTTGCTGCGTCATGTTTTTGTCAGTTGTTTATTGTCAGGCTAATAACTATCTTGGAGGAAATTGCTGCTCATTCACAATGACAAATTCACCAGAAACCAAACCATAGGAGCGAACTTGGTCAAGAATTTTTAATAATTCTTTGGAATTGGTATTGGTGGAAATTTTCTGACGCGATCGCTTAGTCAAATCAACTACCTCAATTGGCCCCGGTTCGCTGGTATTCTCGCAGGCAAAAACTACTTCTGAAGAAGAAATAAATCCTAAATAGGAATTACTTTCAAATCCGTTGCAATTAGAAAATGCTAAAACACTATAATTGTTGAGCGTATCCAATATTATATGATTAACCCATGATTTATTTAAACCATCAAAAACATCTAGCCGTACAATCAAATATCTGTTATCAGGTGAAAAAGAAATAGGATTAGCTACAACATAGTAATTTTGCAATCTTTCTGATATTCCCAAAGCCGCAGCCAGCTTTATTTGAACTGAACCATCGGCGTTTTGAATTACTAATTCTTCGGCAATCTTTTCGGCAATATTGGAATTACATTTTATTAAAAACTCATTGGTGTTGCGGCTTCTGTACTGACCCACCCTCCTCAAAACCATATTAATATAAACTGATTTCAGACTATCGGGTGATGTTAAAATTTGGGATTGATACTTTAGCTGCGTGGAACCCTGACAGTTACCGTTTAATCTGCTAATGGTTTGCTGACTCAATTCCGCAAAAGATTGATTATCTTGAGCAGAAGCTTTATTTATACTGAAAAAAACACTCGTAACGATGGCACAATAAATTAATAATGTTTTTATTGATAAGCCGATTCTATTTGATTTGGGAAAGCTATTTTTTTTGAAGAACCGCCCAAACGCAGAGGAAAAGAGAAGAAAGAGGTTCATAAATAAATTTTAATTGCTATATTATTACTACCGATTCCCTACGATATTGGCTCAAAAACCATCTGGGAAATTAGCAGATAGCCAGCATCTGTTGCCCCTAAACAACCAATGCCTAAAAAGCGTCCATCTTCATCATTAACCCGCAGTGGTTTGCCATCCCCAATAGGCGCATCTGGAGGAAAAACCCGTTGCCCTTGGCACCATGCTTTAGCGTCTTTTGCTGATAAGGTGAGGGTGGAAAGATGGGACAGCGCTGCTACTGCTGGAATCGGTTTAAAGGTTTCTAATTTTAGCTGTGCTTCTAATTCTTCAAAAGTTAGGCTATCTGTTAGATTGAAGCCGCTACTGGAAGTGCGAGTCAAAGCGGCAAGGGTACCGCCGATGTTGAGAGATGTTCCTAAATCGCGAGCGATCGCTCTAATATAGGTTCCAGCACCACACGCGATCGCTACATCCAATTCTGGAAAATCGCCTTCTCGCCATTCCAAAATTTCTATCTTGTAAACTTCAACTTGTCGCGCTGGAACATCTATTATTTCCCCCGTCCTTGCCAAATCGTAAAGTCGTTTTCCATCAATTTGAATCGCACTATAACTGGGTGGTATTTGTTGAATCTTTCCCACAAATTGCCCAAGGGCTGCTTTCACCTGTTCTACGGTTAATTCCTGTACAGGTTCAGCGCTAATAATTTCCCCTTCCAAATCATCAGTTGTCGTCCTCACGCCCAGCCGAATCGTTCCCCAATAAGCCTTATCTGTCCGCAAATATTGCAACAGTCGCGTCGCCTTTCCCAGCGCAATTGGTAAAACACCCGTAGCAGCAGGATCTAAAGTTCCCCCATGTCCCACCCGCTTGAGGCGCAAAAGTTTTCGCACCTTAGCAACGCAATCGTGAGAGGTAAATTCAGTTGGTTTGTTTAAATTTAAAAAACCTTGCACAAAATAATCCTATAAAAGTAAAGTACGCGGCGATTAGAAATTGCGATTAGACAAACGAAGTCTGCGTAGGCGGACTTTATAACCCGCACAAGCGGGTTTTGTCTGTATAGCCGCGTGACTCCATACGCTAGACAATTTATAAATTCTAAGGTGTTGCCTGTGGAGTTGGAGAAACCCTATTTTCTGTTCTCTGTCGCCTGTTAGTTCTCATATTCAACTGTTCTGCCGTCAGCGATTGAAGCAGACTCAAAGGCAACACTTCTTGACTAATAGATTGAGCATATTGAGCATTCAGGTAACGCTGATAATCTGGCTCTCCAGCAACGTATGTTTTAAAAAAGGCAAGGCTCAATAGTTTCATATAGTCAAAAGCTATTTTCGGATCTGGCCCAATAACTGATACCGGAATCGGGATCACACCACCACTGGCAACTGATTCTGCCATAGTAGAAAAGTGGGTTCCTTCTTTGAGCAGAACCAGATACTTGTCTGGTGTAGTGAGCCAAGTAAAGGGAAGAATCTGTTCTGCTAAGGGTGGAGTGACAGTATCATTGCTGCTGGCAACGAACATCACCGGAACTTTGATATCAGCAAGCTCAGATTTTCCAAAGATGGTGCTAGTAACAGGGTTAATAGCGATCGCAGCTTTCACTCGCCCGTCCTGCAAATTATAATCAACTGGCGGCAGCTTGATTGCCCGACACTGAAGCAACAGCGACAGATTCAAAGTCTCATTCAATACCGGACAATCTTTTTGCAGTTGCTCAAAATTAATTTCTGCCCCAGCCAGCGCCAAAGCCGTGTAACCTCCAAAAGACTGACCGATAACGCCGACCTGTTGCAAATTGATTCGCCCTTGATACGTTGCTCCCAGTTGATCCAGCAAATACTTTACATCCAGAGGTCGGTCAACCGCCTCAGAAGGAGGGCCCGCCTCATTAGCCAGCCCGCTAAATAACTCTCGCACTCGTTCAGCATTACTACCTGGATGCTCCGGTACAGCAACCGCAAAGCCATAGGATGCCAAGTGTTCAGCTAAATAAGCAAACGAAGCGCGGTCATTTCCCAATCCGTGGGAAATCACAATTACGGGTGCTGAACGTCCGCTCAGTTGGGGTAAGTAAACATCAACCGCGTAAGCGCGAGAGCGGCTAAAGTCATTAAGAAGCAGTGTTTGCTTTTCCCATTTCAAAGGGCCTTGTTGTTGCAAATCCTGCCCTTGGCTGGAATTTAAGGATGTCGCCGTTGGTAACGGCGCAGATATCCTCTCATCTGATGGTGTAGTTGATGCTTCAGCGATCGCTTGCTGTTCCACCGATGCGATCGCTACCTGCGTTTCCCGAATCGCATTTGTCAAATCGCCAAGAATCTCAAAGCCACGCTCTGAATTGATCCGAACCGCGTAAGTCGGAAAATTCCGCAGCACATTCAGCAGCGTCAAGCCTTCCGGATCGGCCGCAGCTTGAATCAAAGCCGCTCGAATCGCATAAAAACCCGGTTGAAAAGCTTTCGTTTGGATAACCTCGCCCACCCGTCGCAGTATCACTTCTCCCTGCGGCGTGTAGAGAAATTGTGCCACAGCTACAGGACTCACATCAGCGCGAGTTAGCAAAATATTTCGTAACTGCGCCAGCTGTTCGGGCTTTATATACCTAGCATAAAAAGCTAAATCATCATTAATTTTGCCTTCCCTGGCATACACTTCCAAAGCCGAAACTGGCAGAGTCAACTGCAAAGGGCCTAAGGAAATAAATATTTGCTCAGCTCCCAACACGCGGCTAGGCATCGCCGCAATTATTGCAGGTATTGCTAACGCTAAAGATAAAATAAACTTTCTCGTTCCCAGGCTCTGCTTGGGAATGCCAACCGGGAGACTCCGCCTCGCCTCAAATCGAGGCTGAAACTGCCCTCCCCTGCAAGGCGAGAGTCCTACCAAGGACTGTCCCGGCTTAAGTGGATAGCCGTCCCTAAAATTCCTCATCAAAAGGCTCAACCCCGTGCCATCCTTCATCTGTCCCCCGCTTTTGCAATCTTTGACAACGTTTAACATATAATCTAGCCGCTTTATCTTGGTTATTTTGCTGTAAAACATTACTAAAAACTTGCTCAGCTTCAGCAAACTTTTTACTGTAATAAAGATGAATGCCAAATTCAAAATGGCTTCTAGTTCCGCTTTTTACCTCTCTTATTTCCGCAGAATTACTATCAAAAACCTCAAAAACTGGCGATAAATCTTTGCGCCCTTTAATATTAACCCTATCTAAAAACCTATAATTATATTTTGTGGGATCTTCCAAACCAAGCAAAGTCTTTTCACTAATAATGATAGAAGCTCCGTAAACTTTGGTCAAATCTTCTAGGCGAGAAGCCAGATTCACCGCATCGGAAATCACCGTTCCTTCCATACGCTGTTCATCCCCAATCGTACCCAGCATCAAAGTACCGCTATGGATGCCAATGCCGATGGCTATGGGCGGAGAACCGTTTTTTATGAGTTCTACATTATATAGACTCACCTGTTTTTGCATTTCAATAGCTGCTTGCAAAGCGTCTTCAGCACTTTGCGGAAAAAGCGCCATCACTGCATCTCCAATATATTTATCAATAAAGCCGTTATTCTGGCGAATAACCGGGCTAACTCGACTTAAGTAAGAATTGATAAAATTAAAATTTTCTTTGGGCGACATTCCCTCAGAAAGAGTGGTAAAAGCGCGAATATCAGAAAAGAGAATTGTCATTTCTTTCTGTACTTGGTCGCCAAGTTGAACATTAACAATACTGTCTTCTCCCAATAAACTGATAAATTCATGGGGGACAAATCGCCTGTAAGCAATATTAATTTTAGAAAGTTCAATATGAGTTTTAATTCTAGCTAACAACTCATTTTTTGCCACAGGTTTAACCAAATAATCATTAGCGCCAGACTCAAATATTTCAATTACATTTGAAACCGTATTAGCAGATGTAACAATAAAAATCGGCAATTCATTAGCAGGAAAAGTTTTGCGAAGTTTTTTGCAAACTTCAAAACCAGACATTTTTGGCATCATTACATCGAGCAATATCAGGTCAGGCTTCAAACCATTTTCAATTGCTTCTAGTGCTTCTATACCATCGCTAGCTTGAAAAACAGTATAATTTTCTAAAGATAAATAGTTAGTCAGTATCTGAAGATTAACCGGATCGTCCTCCACAATCAGGATGGTAAAATTGCCGGAAGAGACTTTCTTTTTAGGGGAAGAAGCAACAGAAGTTTCACTTTTGGCAGGCAAGGGGCAATAGGGAAAAGGCAAATTTGAAGAATCTTGCCACTCGTTAGCTACTTGCCTCAACGCCAGCAATCCTATGGGTATTCCCTTGGCGGTGGTACGCAGTTTGTAGACACTGTTTGCCTCTTGCTGGTAATTTGCTTTGAATGGAGGCGAAACTCCGTTCAGGGATTCATTCTTGTTTCCTATGCTAAGCTGTTCCTTTGGCTTAGGGTCTAGGTTCTGTGTAGATTGAACTTGAGACAGTGGCAGAGTAAAGGTAAACCGCGAACCTTTCCCTACAGTAGAATCTACGCGAATTGTGCCACTATGCAACTCTACCAGTTGTTTTGTAACAGCAAGGCGGATGCCCGTCCCCAAGTAACGTTTATTTGTCGATTCTTCCGCAAATTCAAAAGCATCAAAAATTTTCTCCAGTTTATTTTCTGGGATACCGATACCAGTATCAGAAACTGTAATAGCTAGCATTAGCGGCTGGGGACTGGGGACTGGGGACTGGGGAAGAATCGAACCAATCACCAATCCCCTATCCCCAGCCCTAATGCTAGCTGAAACTTCTATAACACCGGATTCTGTAAATTTAATCGCATTGCAGACTAGGTTATACAAAATTTGCTGCACTCGATTTTCGTCAGCTTCTACCAGTGGGACGGCTGGATCGATTTGATTAATTAACTGCAAAGATTTGTTTGCTGTGAGGGGTTTGGAGAGTGCTAAAACAATATCGGTGACTTCTCGCATTCCCACAGGTTTGATTTTCAGTTCCAGCGTTTTGTGCTTTAGTTTTTCCAAATCAACAATATCATTTACCATGTTTGCCAGTCGCTGACTGCTTTGTACAATCATGTATAAATTTTGCTTTTGGATTTCTGATAGCTGCCCAGCGGCTCCATCTAGCATAGACTCGGCAATGCCGATTATTCCATCTAAAGGTGTTTGCAGTTCGTGGGAAGTATTGATTAGAAACTCATCTTTAAGTTGATTTATTTGTAACAATGTTTTATTTTTTAATTCCAGATTTTGGGCATAATCGTGGATTTCAGCTACCATCGAATTAAAGGCATCAGCTAGCAGTCCCAACTCGTCTTTACTTTGAACATCAATAAATATGTCAAAGTTGCGATCGCGTACTTTTTCCGCGCCTTCGCGTAATTTATCAATCGGGTGTCCCAGCCAACGCGCCAGTAAAAATGCTATTAACAGTGAAAGAAGAAAACTACTACTAATAATAGTAAGATAGATATAGCGCAATCTCTGTACCTGATTTGCTTCGATTCTCCCGTCGTACTCTAATCCCATAACTGCGATGACTTTCCCATCTTCATCTTTAATCGGAATAGCTGCTGTCAGGAATTGTCCCCATCTATCTGTGTAAAACTTTTTTCCCGCTTGTGGTTTCCCATCAAAAGCTTTTTGCAGTTCTTCTTGCTTAGTTGCGTATAACTGACCAATAATTTTTCCTTTTTTGTCTTGGCTTTCTTCGCGATCGGTATCGGCAATAAACTTTACCACATCACCATTTTGTGATTTCCCTACTTTAACTATAAGAGAAGTTGATTTTATTAACGGTATATCAGATGTATCTTCTGTTAATTCCTTAAAAAATGTCAGAGGATATACTTTTTCACTGCTACTTTTTTGAATGTTTTTCAAGACTTGCATAATGTCTTGGAAGTCCTGAGACTGCATATATTTTTGGGCAATCTCCGGTGGCAATGATTCGGCAGTATCTCCTGGTTTTAGCTGGGTAATTATCTCTTCTATGGGAAGAGAATCTCGCTCGATAGCCAAACTTAGCCGTTGAATCTTTTTTTTGTCTTCATCATCAACTAAAAAGGCAGCAGATCGGCCTACATCTCTAAGCCGTTCTGCCATTTGATTTAAAACAATCTGTTTGGTCTTAGCATAATAAAAATAGACGCTAGTGCTAGTAACCCCTACCGACAGAATCGAGATAGCCATTCCTATCTTCAAAGCAAAGGGAAATCTCATAACGCTATCCCATAAAATTTAGAATTATTTGAAAAGTATAATTAGGTTTCAAAACTAGCCTGTTATAAGCTGTCACGTATTTTAATTGTCATATTAACTAAGCGTTTTTCTCCTTCGTCCGGTTTTTATTGCCCGTTGCCACTGACTGCGGACAATAAACCTCTTTCCCTAGCCTATATTTAGTCCTCTTAAATGCACAACAGCTTAGTAAATAAACTTCAATTATTAAATTGATATATTAAAAATTCTATGCGTAACAGACCTAATCGACAATATTTCAGCTTGTTAATTATTGCAACCATTTTTTTAACCAAGGTAAATAAGCTGAGGATTAGGGCAGTTTTTTGTTGATGGTAGAAACTCAAGCTAATCGCGACTGTAGCAACGCTTTTATTGTGGTTGATTTTGTTTTTCTTGTATTTTATATTCCTCAGTCAATCGATTTGGGATTTTGCAGAGGTCGGAATTTTTGGGCAGATGCGTCTTCGCTATCGATTTTGGATTGTTTTTCTCGTTACCAGTAAGAGACGGAGAACGCGCGTTAGGGAGGCGATCGCTTCCTCAACAACTAGAAACAGCACCGCTTACACTAACCAATTCTCAGCATTCCCAGCCAGAGACTCTTAACCAGAGACTCACAGAACTGATTCGATAAAAATCTGGTAGGGTTTTAAAACGGTATAAATAACACCAAGCTGAGTCAAGACGGCGCGATACGTTGGTACTCACCGAAGCCGGTTCTGCGAGAGCAGAGGCTCCTGCTACGTATTTCACTTTAATCATCGGGTATAAACATGGAAGCATTGAAAGGACGAGATTTACTGAGCCTGGCAGACCTCAGTTCTGAGGAAATTAAGGAACTTTTGCATCTGGCAGCTGGGCTGAAGTCCCATACAGTGAATCTGCGATGCAATAAGGTGCTGGGGTTGTTGTTTTACAAGGCTTCTACACGCACTCGCGTCAGCTTTTCGGTGGCGATGTACCAACTAGGCGGTCAGGTGATAGACCTTAATCCTAACGTTACTCAGGTGAGCCGGGGGGAACCGTTGGCGGATACGGCGCGGGTGTTGGATCGATATTTGAATATCCTGGCGATTCGGACGTTTAAGCAGGAGGATCTACAAGCCTTTGCTAATTATGCCAAGATTCCGATTATTAATGCTTTGTCGGATTTAGAGCATCCCTGTCAGGTTTTGGCTGATTTGTTAACGCTTCAGGAGTGTTTTGGGAGTCTAGCTGGGCTGACTTTGACTTATCTGGGAGATGGCAATAATATGGCTAACTCGCTGCTTTTGGGTGGCGCGCTGGTGGGGATGAATGTAAGAATTGCGACACCACAGCAGTATCAACCGGATGCGACAGTTGTAGAGCAGGCGAAGAAAATTGCAGGCGATCGCGCTGAGGTTACAATTACTAACGACCCCGAAGCAGCAGCTAAAGGCGCTCACGTGCTTTATACCGATGTCTGGGCAAGTATGGGACAAGAGGATGAAGCTAATGCTCGAATTCCAGTTTTTCAACCTTACCAGGTAAACGATGAACTGTTGAGTATTGCCGATCCTAGTGCAATTGTGCTGCACTGTTTACCAGCTCATCGGGGAGAAGAAATTACTGATGAGGTGATGGAAGGTGAAAAGTCGCGGGTTTGGGATCAGGCGGAAAATCGAATGCACGCTCAAAAAGCTTTGTTAGTCAGTCTCTTGGGCGCAGATTGATTGCGGATAATGGAATCATTCCTAATTGGTAATTGTGCAAACGCCATTAACTACTAGACAGACGCAAGTTTTAGTAGTACGAATGTTCTATAGGACGTACATTACTAATTCCGTTAGTTTGTTTTATGGAATCTCTCACTGATGCTCAGCAACAACTTTATGATTGGCTGGTGGATTACATTGGTCAACATCAACACGCGCCTTCAATTCGGCAGATGATGCTGGCGATGAAACTAAAGTCACCAGCGCCAGTTCAGAGCCGCCTGGAACATTTGCGTGCGAAAGGTTATATCGATTGGGCGGAGGGAAAAGCGCGCACAATTAGGATTGTCCGTGGTGGGAATGGAGTGCCAGTTTTGGGAGCGATCGCTGCTGGCGGTCTTGTAGAACCCTTCACCGACACTGTAGAGCATCTGGATATATCTGACTTATTCCGTCAGCCAGATTATTTTGCTCTCCGCGTGGTGGGAGACAGCATGATAGAAGACCAAATTGCCGAAGGTGATATGGTCATTATGCGACCCGTACCAGAGCCAGATCGGGTAAAAAATGGCACCATTGTCGCGGCGCGAGTGGAAGGAGTCGGCACAACGTTAAAACGCTATCACCGCCAGGGAGAGCAGATTACGCTTAAACCAGCTAATCCCAAATACGACCCGATTAAGGTGAAGGCAACTAGCGTTCAGGTGCAGGGTGTGTTAGTGGGTGTCTGGCGCGGCTGTGAAGCTACTACGAAATCGACATCTCGAAGGCGATCGCATTAACCAAGGCGCTACTTTTCCGGAAAAGGCTTCTCTCTATGGGATGATGACACAATACAAAAGAGTCATAACTCATTAGTTTTAAGTTGTTAGTCATTAGTCCGTTGGAGTTGGAAAGTTGGAAAGTTGTTATAACCTGACAACGTTTCAAGCTTTAAACTTGACAGCTCTTTTCTGACTAATGACTAGAGACTAACGCTCTTTCATCACTCTAGGCAGAGGAAAATAAGAAACCTGGCTCTGACACAGTGGTGGGAACGGCTCCTCTCAATAAATTCATCAACCCAATCAGTCGCTCAAAGCCTACAG